>NZ_JANLGL010000185.1:0-10651 GCF_024655625.1 Pseudomonas sp. 18.1.10 | reverse complement strand
GGTTCAGTTGGAACATCCTTGGCTGACACACCGCTTTCGCGAGCAAGCCCGCTCCCACATTTTCTGACCGCGTTCAGTCAGCCTGGCGGGTGTTACTGCGATACATGAACACCAGCGCCAACGCCAGGCACAGCATCGCCACGATGCGGCTCCCCGACAGCTCAATCGCCGGGTTGCCCAGCCAGCCGAAGTTGTCGATCAACATCCCCATGCCCAACTGCCCAACGATCACCGCCACCGTCGCCACGGCCGTGCCCACAATCGGCACCGCGCCGACCATCACCAGCATGTACACCACGCCAAACAAGGCACCGGTCAGTTGCCATTTCGGTACCTCCAGCAGGCTTACGGCCTGGGCGGGTTCAAAGAAGAAAATCAACAGCGCCGTGGTCAGCGCGCCCACGGCAAAGGTCAGCAAGCTGCTGCGCAACACGCCCACCGTCTGGCCCAGGCGCCCGTTGATCGCGGCCTGCACACTCAACACTGCGCCGGCGGCAATCACCAGCACCAACAACAGAATCAGATTCATCGCCTTACCCTCGTGCAATCAAGATCAGTGCCGCCACAATCAACGCCAACGCAATCCAGCGTTCACCATTGACCCGCTTGCGCGCCGTGCCGAACCAGCCGAAATGGTCGATCAACACACTCTTGCCTACCTGCCCGGACAGAATCGCGATCATGGTCATGGCGATGCCGATATGCGGCGTGGCCAGGGTCAGCACCACCACGTACATCGGCCCCAGAAAACCGCCGATCAACTGCCAGCGCGGCAGGTCGGTCAACGCCGGGCCCTTTTGCGGACCGCTGAACAGCAGCAATAAGTACAAGATCGCCGAGCCGACGCCGAAGATGCTCAACGTCGCCCACAAATGCCCGACCTGCACACCCAACGGCCCCAGCAGCCCAGCCTCCACCGACAGGCCCATGCCCGCCAGGATCACCAGCGGCAGCAACAACAGCCGCAAAAGGTTTTTCTTCGGCACGGCCAACGCCGCGCCCTCGATAGAACTTGCCTGCATACATCACCTGCGCTTCAACAAAGAGACATGGCGCGCATTATCCGGTGGTGGTGCTGTGCGATAAATGGCAGCATGCGGACAACACCTTTGCGCAATACGCACAGTAGGGAGCCCCGATGCAGGGTTTGAATGAATTGAGTTTCAAGGCGCTGCGCCTGTTTGTGGCCGTGCTCGACCATGGCAGCTTTTCCGCAGTGGCCCGCCGCGAAAGCCTGGCGCCCTCCTCCATCTCCCGGCAGATCCAGCTGATGGAACAGGCCCTCGGCCAGCAATTGCTCTACCGCCACACCCGCGCGGTCAGCCCTACCGAAGCCGGGCGCCTGCTCGGGCATCACGCGCGCCTGCTGCTGGAACAATTGGAAACTGCCGGCCAGGCCTTGCAGGAACAAGAGCGTGAACCCAGCGGCCTGGTGCGCATCAACGCACCGATGGTGTTTGGCCAGCGCCACCTGTCGCCATGGCTGGGGGAACTGTGCCGGCGCTACCCCAAGTTGCAACTGGACATCCAGCAGACCGACACCTACGTCGATCCCCTGCAAGACGGCACCGACCTGCTGTTCCGCATCGGCGTGCTCAACGACTCGGGCATGCAGGCGCGCATCTTCGCGCCGCAGCGCTTTCGCATCGCCGCCAGCCCCGCCTACCTGGCCCGCCACGGCACGCCGCAACACCCCGACGAACTGGCCCACCACCAATGCCTGGCCTACAAAGGCATCACCGGCCAGCAACGCTGGTTCTTCCGCCGCGACGGCGGCGACTGGACGCCCTACAGCGTCAAGGGCCCGATCACCGGCAACCACGCCGACACCCTGACCCACGCCGCCGAACAAGGCCTGGGCCTGGTGGTGTTCCCGTCCTGGCTGATCGGCGAAGGCTTGCGCGCGGGCACCTTGCAGGCGGTGCTCACGGAGTACGAAGTGGCGACCACGCTGGAGCCGCAGCAGATTGCCGCGCTATGGCCGGGCAGTCGGCGGTTGTCGCTGAAGGTGCGCACGGTGATTGATTATTTTGTGGAGTGTTTTGGGGGGGTGCCGTATTGGGATCGGTGAGGTGTGTGGCGGTTGAGGACATTTCCGAGGATCAAAAGTAGGTTCGTTCTGATTTTCCGAGCCACTATTTTTAGTCGCCGCGCACTGCGTGCACACTCTGGCAACTTCCGTTTTGGAGAAACGCCATGACTGCGAAAAGCTCAACAACTACCGTCACACTGGTACAAGCAAAGGCCAATTTCTCAAAGCTGGTGCATCAGGCAAGTACTGGGCAGATCATCACTATCACCCATGACGGACGTGCGCTCGCACGTCTAGTCCCCATTCAACAACCACCTCGTCAGAGGATCGGTGCGATGAAAGGAATGCTGACTATCCCTGACGACTTCGACGCGCCTTTACCTGCCGACCTTTTGGACGCATTCGAGCAGTGAACTGGATCGATCATCAAAACACCCACTGCCCAATCAACCACCCATTCGCCCCACTGATTACCGCAAACAGCAACCAGGCCAACACCCGGGTCGGCAGCCGGTTCACAAACGGCCCCATCAGCTGTTTATCGCCGGTCATGCGGATCAACGGATACAACGCAAACGGCAACTGCAGGCTGAGCACCACCTGGCTGAGAATCAGCAACTTGCCAATGGCACCATCGCCCAGCAGCCATACCCCGAGAAACGCCGGGATCAACGCCAGCCCGCGGGTAATCAGGCGGCGTTGCCAGCACGGAATGCGCAGGTTGAGGTAGCCCTCCATAATCACTTGCCCGGCGATGGTGCCAGTGAATGTCGAGCTTTGCCCGGACGCCAGCAGTGCAACACCAAACAGGATGCTGGCAAACGCGCCGCCCACCAGTGGGTCGAGCAAGTGGTAGGCGTCCTGGATCTCGACCACGTCGGTGTGGCCGGTCTTGTAGAACGCCGCAGCGGCCAGCACCAGGATCGCGGCGTTGACCAGCAAGGCCAGGGCCAGGGAGCCGATGGTGTCGATGCGCGCCAGCTTGACCGCGTCCTGTTTGCTGGCGAGGTCCTTGCCGATCAGGCGGGTCTGCACAATCGAGGTGTGCAGGTAGAGGTTATGCGGCATGACCGTGGCGCCGAGGATGCCGATGGCCAGGTACAGCGGTGCAGCATCGCTGATGGCCGAGAGTGACGGCGTAAAGCCGCTCAACACATCCGGCCAGTACGGCATTATCAGCAGCAGTTCGATGAAGAAACACACGCCGATGGTCGCCACCAATGCCAGCATGATCGCTTCCAGGCGGCGGAAACCACGGTTCTGCAAGGCCAGGATCAGCAACGTATCGAACGCGGTGATGACAATACCGGTGGTCAGCGACACGCCAAGCAGCAGGTGAAACGCCAGGGCGCAACCGAGCACTTCGGCCAGGTCGGTGGCGATGATGGAGATTTCCGCCAACAGCCACTGGGTACGTGCGGAACGCTGGCTATAACGCTCGCGGCACAGCTGCGCGAGGTCCTTGCCGGTGGCGATGCCCAGCCGTGAACACAGGCACTGCACCGCCATCCCTGCCAGGCTGGCCAGCAGCACCACAAACAGCAGGCTGTAGCCGTAGCGCGAACCCGCCTCGATGGCCGTGGCCCAGTTGCCGGGGTCCATGTAGCCGATGGAAATCAACAGGCCGGGGCCGGCGAACATCAACATCCGCTTGAAGAACGAGGCCTTGGGGTCAACGGCAACGGAGCCGGCCACCTCCGGCGGGCAGAACGGGGCGGTGGCGATTTTCGGCAGGCTGAATTTCACGCGGTATTCCAGGCAAATGCATAGGACGGGAAGCTTATCAGTCGCACGCAACCGTGCGCATCACCGTGTCCCGGGGCAGGTCAAACGCTTCCACCACTTGCACCACCAGGTCCATTTCCTGATTCAGCGCCTCGCGCTCCATGCGCTGGCGGATCACGCCCACCACCAACACCGCCAGGGTGGTGATCGAATAGGCCGGGCCGGAAAACGCACGCACCCCGCTGACCAACAGCATCGCCGCCGCCAACGCCTGGCCCACCACCGGAATCGCCGTGGCCGCCCCGCGTCGCAGGATAAACCCGGTGAGCCCCGCCAACGCCGTGCCACTCAACGCGGTGGTGGCTGAGCGGCCTACGCTGAAGCGCGCGAACACCCCCTGCTCCTTTTGCGCCGCCGCTTGCAATTCGGCGTCGAAGGCCTGGCGGTCGGCGCTGTTGAGTTTGTCTTTGTACTGCTCGATCAGGTGTTCCGCGACCTGGGCTTCGATGTCTGCCAGCTCGACGGTATCGACGGGTTGTTCGAACTTGATTCCCAGCCGCTGCGCGACATCTTCGGCGATCTGGCGGTAACTCACGCCATGGCCCCGGGCGAGGTTCATAAAGCTGTCGCCGCCCATGCGCTGCAATTCGATGGCCAGTTTCAGCGGTTCGCGCACGCTGGCATCAATCGATGCACTGCGCTTTTGCGCCATCAGTTCGGCGAGGAACTTCAACTCGTCCGGCCGCGCCTGCACCAGCGCCGGGAACAGTTCCCCATCCTCCTCGGCAAACCGCACTTCGCTGCTGCGCTGGTCAGCGCGGATCATGCCGCGCCGTTCCTGCAACAGGTCGGTGTACTGCACCACGGTCTTTAACTGCGGCCAATACGCGGCATGATCGAAGGTGGCCAGGTGCACATTGCTCACCTTGGCCTTGAGGGCGGGCGTCAGCGGGATGGCGTAGCGACCGATGCAACGCTCGTTATCCGGCTTGATCGCCAGCGCCCAGTCCTTGCTGGAATGACAGTTGATGAGGCGCCCCTGGAGCGGCGCCGACACTTCATCCCACGGGCTCGACGTACAGATCGCCCCACCCATCAGCAGCACGTTGTTCAACGGCAGTTCGCGGGCCGTCTCCGGGCTGGCCAACAGGCTCTTGACCAGGATGCGCGCGCCCAGGGAATGGCCGACCAGGTTGATCCGCCGCACCGGCAAGGCTTCGGCGTGCAGGTAGTTGGCCAGCTCGGGCAGCAAGGTCTGGGCGACCTCATCGACACGCGCCTCGACACTTTTGTAATGGTCGAGAAAGTAGGCAATCGCCTTGCCCACCCCTACGGTGGCCGCGCCCAGGCCGCCACCGCCGAGCATCGCGCCGATCACTTCCTTGAACGGCGCGAACAGGTTTTCCAGGAAATGCCCGGCCGGCCAGAACAGCATCACATTGGTCGAGCCTTCGATGCTCGCCAGTTGCGCCGTGAAGTTGCCCAGTTGCTGGCGGTTGAAGAAGGCCGAGTAACCGTGAACGTAGAGATTGAGCACATCGCCCTGGGGCTCGCCACACATCACAAAAGTGGGCTTACGGGTGCGGTGCATTTCATCCCACTGGTGCTGCATGGGGCGGTGACTCCTGGTGGCGATGGACGGCGATAGTAACAAAGCGTGGCAGACACAGAGGTGAATCCTGACCGACGCGGCCTCAGAACAACGACGCAGCCTTGGATTTGGCCAGGTACCGCGCCGGGGAATCCCCCAGGTTGCGCCGGAACACCGAGGTGAACGCGCTGGAGCTGCTAAAGCCCAGCCCTAGCGCCACATCGGTGATCGTCGCACCGTGGCTGAGCCGCGCCGTGGCTTCCAGCAGGCACACCTGTTGGCGCCAGGCCACAAAGGTCATGCCGGTGTGCTCCAGGAACTGTCGGGTAAAGGTGCGCCGGCTCATGCTCGACCACGCGGCCATGGTGTCGAGGGCGATGGTCTGCGTGGGCGCGTCCAGGAAACGCTGGCAGGCCCGGGCCAGGCGCGGCTCTGCGGGCAACGGCGCGCTGAGGGGCAACTCGGGCATGGCGCCGATTTCATCCACCAGCAACGTCAGCACACAGCGCTGCCGAACACTGAGCCGCGCCGCCGGCTCGATCGTCAGTGCCGCTTCGAGCAGATGCCGCAGCAGCGGCGAAACTTCGAACACCTGGCAATGGCCCTGCAAACCCGCACGCCCGGCGGCTTCGTCGTCGAGGTAGGTGTTGAGCATGAGCACATCCCCGCGCATCTGCATTTCGTGGGGCACGCCGCCGGGCACCCAGATCGCGCGCTGCGGCGGCACCACCCAGTTGCCGAGGTCGGTGAACATCTTCAAGGCGCCGGTGGACGCATAGGCGAACTGCCCACGGGCATGGGTATGCCGCGCAAACACGGTGCCGGACGCGTATTCGTGCAGCGTCACCAGCGCTTCGGGGTCATTGTCAGTAAAGGTCGGGATCATGGCCCGATATTGTCAACATATGACCTGACATAGCAAGCGGGCCATTCATCGGCGACTTAACATCAACGCCCTGGAACACGCCCTTCGCGCTTAAGGAAAAGCCCATGCTGAAAAAACACCTGGCACTTGCCGTGCTCGTCACCCTGGTCTGGGGCCTGAACTTTCCGATCACCAAGCTTGGCCTGCGCGGCATCGATCCCTTTGTGCTCACCGGCATCCGTTTTGCCCTCGCCGCCTTGCCGCTGGTGTTTTTCATCCGCCGCCCGGCCGTGCACTTTGGCTATGTGGCAGCGTATGGGGTGATCTTCGGCTTGGGCATGTGGGGCGTGATCAACTACGGCATCCAGGTTGGCGTGAGCCCCGGGATCGCCTCGCTGATTATCCAGCTCAGCGTGTTTTTCACCCTTGGCTGGGGCGTAGTGCTGTTCAACGAAAACCTGCGCGACGCACAACTGGTCGGCGCCGGCCTGACCTTGCTCGGCCTCGCGGGGATCGTCGTCACCCAGGATGGCAGCCACGCGGTGCTGGGCGTCATGCTGATCGTCCTCAGTGCGTTTGCGTGGAGCGTGGGCAACGTCATCATCAAGCAGTCAGGCGTGAAGGAAATCTTTGCGTTCATGGTGTGGGCCAGCCTGTTTCCGCCGATCCCGCTGTTCCTGATGGCCTGGTGGCTGCACGGCAGCGCCGCGTTCGAAAGCCTGCCCGCCAGCCTCGACATGACGGCCATCGGTTCGATCCTGTTCCAGGTCTACCTGGCCACGCATTTTGCCTATTGGGGCTGGAATTCACTGCTCAAGGCGTACCCTGTCTCGACGGTGGCGCCCCTGTCATTGCTCATCCCCGTGTTTGGGATTGCCAGCTCGATGTTGATCATTGGTGAACGCGTCTCCACGCTGGAACTGATCTCGATGGCGATCATTCTGCTGGGGTTGGCGGTGGGGTTGTATCGCCGGCCGGTGACATTGAGCGCGAAAGACCAAGCACAGCCGGGCAACGCTCAGTAGGCAAAGTTGTCGATCTTGACCTGACCGTCCGGAAACGTCGCAATGATCTCCAGCTCGCCGCCCATCGCACGGATGTAGTCGCGCAATGTGCTGATGTACATATCCGTGCGCCGCTCCATCTTGGAGACAGCAGCCTGGTTGATATTCAATGCCTTGGCCAGGTTTTCCTGGCTCAACTGCTGAGCCTTGCGCAGCTCGTGCAGAGGCATTTCCTTTAGATGTTGCTGGAACAACTGCTTGGCTTCGGCCTGAGATTGCGGCGTCATGCGTGCTTGAAGTTCAGCGAATTTTTTAGCCATGGTTGTGGCCCTCTTTAGCCAATGCATCCAAATGTACGTCGTATAGCCTTTCGGCTAGCGGGACGTGTTTTTCATACCATCGGTTCTTACCGGTCTTCTCCCCACCGACCAGCAATAATGCGCATCGCCGTGGATCAAATGCGTACAACACTCGATAGGGGCGCCCTGTGTGCTGTATCCGCAGTTCACGCAGGTTCCCGTGCCGGGAGCCCTTGATGTCGCTGCTGTGGGGATAGCCCAAACCCGGCCCCAAAAAACCCAGAAGATCCACGCTGGCGGATACCGAAACCTGTTCCTTTTCACCCAGGCCATCCCACCAGTCTGCGAATTCATCCGTGTATTCAATGTCCCAGCCCATGCGAATATGCCACCCAAGGAATATAAACTCAAGGGCATAAAACTAGGTGATGAATGGGCCCGCCTCCACCCGCTGCGCCTGGACAATTGTTTGTACATCCTTCAGAAACATCCGCAGGACGGTAAAAAGAGCGCGACAGGCGCAGCACTCACCGCAAAAACACAATTTTCGACACGTAAAAAGCGCTCTAATACGCTCCTGTTGATTCGTTTCAAGATCCTGGAGTCCCCAATGCCCCATGAAGGCAACCTGTTACAAGCAGCCGTGGTGTTCCTGCTCGCCGCCGTGTTGACCGTACCGCTGGCCAAGCGCCTGCAACTGGGCGCGGTGCTCGGTTATCTGTTCGCCGGGGTGATCATCGGCCCGTCAGTCCTGGGTTTGGTGGGCAATCCGCAAAGCGTGGCGCAATTTTCCGAGCTGGGCGTGGTGTTGCTGCTGTTTATCATCGGCCTGGAGTTGTCGCCCAAGCGCCTGTGGGTGATGCGCAAGGCGGTGTTTGGCGTCGGGCTGGCCCAGGTGTTGCTCACCGGTTTGGTGATGGGCGTGGTGGCGTTGTGGCTGTTTGGCCAGTCGTGGAACAGCGCGATTGTGCTGGGCCTGGGCCTGGCGTTGTCGTCCACCGCGTTTGGCCTACAAAGCCTGGCCGAGCGCAAGGAGCTTAACCAGCCCCACGGCCGCCTGGCTTTTGCCATCTTGCTGTTCCAGGACATCGCGGCAATCCCGTTGATCGCCATGGTGCCGTTGCTGGCCGGCAGCGATCACCCCACCACCGAAGCCCAAGGCCTGCAACATGTATTGCAGATACTCGGCAGCATCGCCGTGGTGATTATCGGCGGGCGCTACCTGTTGCGACCGGTGTTTCGCATCGTCGCCAAGACCGGCCTGCGCGAGGTGTCCACCGCCACAGCGCTGTTGGTGGTGATCGGCACCGCGTGGTTGATGGAGCTGGTGGGTGTGTCCATGGCCCTCGGCGCCTTCCTTGCCGGCCTGTTGCTGGCGGATTCGGAATACCGCCACGAACTCGAATCCCAGATCGAACCCTTCAAGGGCCTGCTGCTGGGCCTGTTCTTTATCAGCGTGGGCATGGGCGCCAACCTCAGCTTGCTGCTCAGTTCGCCACTGCTGGTGCTCGGCCTGACCCTGTTGTTGATCGGCCTGAAGTTGCCGCTGCTGTACGCCGTCGGGCGCCTGGTGGGTGACCTCAACCGCGAAAGCGCCCTGCGCCTGGGCGTGGTGTTGGCGGCGGGCGGTGAATTTGCCTTTGTGGTGTTCAAGATCGGCCGCGACCAGGGCCTGTTCGAACCCCACCTCTATGACGTGCTGGTGCTGACCATCACGCTGTCCATGGCCGTGACCCCGCTGCTCCTGTTGATCTGCCCGAAGCTGTTCAAACCCAAGGTAAAACCGGTGGAAGTGCCCGAGGAGTACCGCACCATCGAAAGCGATGCGCCCCGCGTGGTCATCGCCGGCATGGGCCGCATGGGCCAGATCGTCGCGCGGATCCTGCGTGCGCAAAACATCTCGTTTATCGCCCTCGACACCTCGGTGGAAACCATCGAGCTGACCCGCAGCTTCGGCGGCATGCCGGTGTTCTACGGCGACCCGCAGCGGCCCGAGATCCTGCACGCGGCCAAGGTCGATCAGGCGGAATTCTTCGTGATCGCCATGGATGACCCGGAGATCAACATCAAGACCGCCGAACTGGTACGCAACCTCTACCCGCACATGAAGATCATCGCCCGCGCCCGTAACCGCCAGCACGTTCACCGCCTGGTGGACCTGGATGCATCGCCGGTGCGCGAAACCTTCTACTCCAGCCTGGAAATGAGCCGCCGCACCCTGGTCGGCCTCGGTTTGACCCAGGCCCAGGCCGATGCGCGCATCACCCGCTTCAAGAACCACGACCTGCAAGTGCTGGCCGCGCAACACGCGGTGTATGACGATGCGGCCAAGGTGATGCAGACCGCCCAGGAAGCCCGGGCGGAACTGGCGCGGCTGTTTGAGATGGACCGCCTCGAAGAAGAGTCCGACAAGGTGTAAGGCCCTGGGTGAACGATATTGCGAAATTTCTGACAGAATACGCCGCAATTTCGTTCACCCCTGGAGCGCTTCATGGCCACTTTCACCCCGACCGCCGCCCTGCTGGCCCTCGTGCTTGCCGCCGGCAGCGCGTTCGCCGCCACCCCGCCGGCCACACAGAGCATCTCCACCCTGGGCGGCAAATTCACCTTCAGCCTGCCCAAGGCCTACGTCGCTGACACCCTGCCTGTCAGCACGGCCGAAGACAGCAGCACAGCCACCCAGGGCACGCTGTACGCCAACCAGACCACAAAAAGTGTGGTGATCGTCGCCGAAACCGTGCGTACCGATAGGGTAAACATCGGGGATAACGACGCGCCATTCCTCGACGGTGCCGTGGCCGGTTTCGTCAAGGACCAGAGCGCTGCCCTGCCGGACTTCAAGAAGCAGAATGAGAAAAAACTGACCTTCAAGGGCCTGGGCTTGCGCCAGGTGGACAGCACTGCGACACAGGGCGGTGGCAAGACGTTGAACAGCACGTTCCTTGCTGGCTCGGGTAACCACATGCTGGTGATCCAGGCGATTTCCCGGGGCGATGATGCGAAGGGGCATGCCGAACTGGTGAAGCAGATTACGGGCGGCAAGTAACCCATTCGCTCAAGCAACACAAAACCAATTGTGGGAGCGGGCTTGCTCGCGAATGCGGAGTGTCAGTCAACAGATTAATTGGCTGATCC
>NZ_JANLGL010000184.1:0-10811 GCF_024655625.1 Pseudomonas sp. 18.1.10 | reverse complement strand
CCCAAGATCGTGGGGCCGCTGCGCACTCCAGCGGGAGCAAGCTCCCTCGCCACAAGAAGCCTGCTGTCAGTTGTCGTAACCCAGGTTTGGCGCCAACCAACGCTCCGTCACAGCCAGGTCCTGGCCTTTACGCGCGGTGTAGCTCGCCACCTGGTCCTTGTCGATCTTGCCCACGGCAAAGTACTGCGCTTGCGGGTGCGCGAAGTACCAGCCGCTGACCGCCGCTGCCGGGAACATCGCGTAGTGCTCGGTGAGGAACACGCCGCTGCGGCCGGCTTCCATCTCGCGGGCTTCGGGATCGAGCAGTTGGAACAGGGTGCCTTTCTCGGTGTGATCCGGGCACGCCGGGTAACCGGGGGCAGGGCGGATGCCGCTGTATTGCTCCTTGATTAGCGCCTCGTTGTCCAGTTGCTCGTCCTTGGCGTAACCCCAGTAGTCTTTACGCACTTGCTGGTGCAGCCACTCGGCGCAGGCTTCGGCCAGGCGGTCGGCCAGGGCCTTGACCATGATCGAGTTGTAGTCGTCGCCCGCGTCCTGGTAAGCCTTGGCCACTTCCTCGGCGCCGATGCCGGCGGTGGTGATGAAGCCGCCCACGTAGTCGGTTACGCCGCTGTCTTTTGGCGCAACGAAGTCGGCCAGGGAGAAGTTCGGCTTGCCGTCGGTCTTGATGATCTGCTGGCGCAGGTGATGCAAGGTCGCCAGTGGCTGGCCATCATCGCCATAGACTTCCAGGTCGTCGTCCTTGACCTGGTTGGCCGGCCAGAAGCCAAACACCGCACGGGCGCTGATAAGCTTTTCGTCGATCAGCTTGGCGAGCATTTCCTGGGCATCGGCGTACAACGCGGTCGCCGCTTCGCCGACGACTTCATCGGTAAGGATGCGTGGGAACTTGCCCGCCAGGTCCCAGGAAATAAAGAACGGTGTCCAGTCGATGTACTCGGCCAGCACCTTGAGGTCGATGTTGTCCAGCACCTTGGCGCCGGTAAAGGTCGGCGTCACCGGGGTGTAGGTGCTCCAGTCGAACTGCGGCTTCTTGGCGATGGCCGCCGGGTAGCTCAGGCGTTCGGTTCGGGCGCTGCGGTTGGAGGTGCGCTCACGCACGTCGATGTAGTCCAGGCGGGTTTTCTCGACAAAACCGGCCTTCAATTCCTTGGACAGCAACTGCGTGGCCACGCCCACCGCGCGGGAGGCGTCGGTCACGTAGATCACGGCATCGTTGCTGTACTTGGGTTCGATCTTCACCGCCGTGTGCGCCTTGGACGTGGTGGCGCCACCAATCATCAAGGGCAGGTGAAAGTCCTGGCGCTGCATCTCGCGGGCCACAT
The DNA here is from genome assembly GCF_024655625.1 of Pseudomonas sp. 18.1.10. Taxonomy (NCBI): domain Bacteria; kingdom Pseudomonadati; phylum Pseudomonadota; class Gammaproteobacteria; order Pseudomonadales; family Pseudomonadaceae; genus Pseudomonas; species Pseudomonas sp. 18.1.10. The sequence continues at coordinate 9,486 of NZ_JANLGL010000184.1, read as the reverse complement.
GCACCATCTCGTCCAAAGATGGCGTGATGAGGCCGGAGAGCCCGATGATGTCGCACTTCTGCTCCTTGGCCACCTGGAGGATTTTCTCCGCCGGCACCATCACGCCCAGGTCGACGATGTCATAGCCGTTGCAACCCAGCACCACGCCGACAATGTTCTTGCCGATGTCATGCACGTCGCCTTTGACCGTGGCCATCAGGATCTTGCCCTTGGCTTCTGGCTTGTCGCCTTTTTCCAGCTCGATGAACGGGATCAAGTGGGCCACGGCCTGTTTCATCACGCGGGCGGATTTCACCACTTGTGGCAGGAACATTTTACCTGCGCCAAACAGGTCGCCGACGATGTTCATGCCCGACATCAGCGGGCCTTCGATCACTTCGATCGGGCGTGCGAACGACTGGCGCGATTCTTCGGTGTCTTCAACGATATGGGTGGTGATGCCCTTGACCAGTGCGTGTTCCAGGCGCTTGTTGACTTCCCAGCCACGCCATTCCTCGGTCTCGGCTTCTTTTACGCTGCCGTCGCCCTTGTACTTGTCGGCGATGGCGAGGAGGGCGTCGGTGCCTTCGGGGGTGCGGTTGAGCACCACGTCTTCCACGGCGTCACGCAGCTCGGCCGGGATCTGGTCGTAGATCTCCAGTTGGCCGGCGTTGACGATACCCATGGTCAGACCGTTGCGGATCGCATGCAGCAGGAACACCGAGTGGATCGCCTCGCGCACCGGGTTGTTGCCGCGGAACGAGAACGACACGTTGGACACGCCACCGGAGGTCAGCGCATACGGCAGTTCGTCACGGATATAGGCACAGGCGTTGATGAAATCGACGGCGTAGTTGTTGTGCTCTTCGATACCGGTGGCGACCGCGAAGATGTTCGGGTCGAAAATGATGTCTTCCGGCGGGAAGCCCACTTCATTGACCAGGATGTCGTAGGAGCGTTTGCAGATCTCTTTCTTGCGCGCTTCGGTGTCGGCCTGGCCGGCTTCGTCGAAGGCCATTACCACCACCGCCGCGCCGTAGCGCTTGCACAGCTTGGCGTGGTGGATGAACTGTTCGACGCCTTCCTTCATGCTGATGGAGTTGACGATGCCCTTGCCCTGGATGCACTTCAGGCCGGCTTCGATCACTTCCCACTTGGAGGAGTCGATCATGATCGGTACGCGGGAGATGTCCGGCTCGCCGGCGATCAGATTGAGGAAGGTGACCATGGCCTTCTTCGAATCGAGCATGCCCTCGTCCATGTTGATATCGATCACCTGGGCGCCGGCTTCCACCTGCTGCAGGGCGACTTCAAGGGCTTCGGTGTAGTTGTCTTCGCGGATCAGCCGGGCGAAGCGCGCGGAACCGGTGATGTTGGTGCGCTCGCCGACGTTGACGAACAACGAGCTGCGATCAATGGTGAACGGCTCCAGGCCCGACAGGCGGCAAGCCTTGGGAATATCCGGGATCGGGCGCGGTGCGTAACCGGCCACGGCCTTGGCGATGGCCTCGATGTGCCCCGGCGTGGTGCCGCAGCAACCGCCGACGATATTGAGGAAGCCGCTCTGGGCGAACTCTTCGATGACCTTGGCGGTTTCCGACGGCAGTTCGTCGTACTCGCCGAATTCGTTGGGCAGGCCGGCGTTGGGGTGCGCGGAGACGTGGGTGTTGGCCTTGTTCGACAACTCTTCCAGGTACGGACGCAGTTCGCTGGCGCCCAAGGCGCAGTTGAGGCCCACCGAGATAGGCTTGGCGTGGCTGACGGAGTTCCAGAACGCTTCGGTGGTCTGGCCCGACAGGGTACGGCCGGAGGCGTCGGTGATGGTGCCGGAAATCATGATCGGCAGTTCGACGCCCAGCTCTTCATACACGCCCTGCACGGCGAAGATCGCGGCCTTGGCGTTGAGGGTGTCGAAGATGGTCTCGATCAGGATCAGGTCGGCGCCGCCTTCGATCAGGCCTTGGGTGGCCTCGGTGTAGTTTTCCACCAGTTCATCGAAGGTCACGTTGCGGTAGCCGGGGTTGTTCACGTCGGGCGACAGCGAGCAGGTGCGGCTGGTCGGGCCGAGCACGCCGGCGACGAAGCGCGGCTTGTCCGGGTTTTCCAGGGTCTTGGCGTCGGCAATCTTCCGGGCCAGGCGTGCGCCTTCGACGTTCAGCTCGTAGGCCAGTTCTTCCATGCCGTAGTCGGCCATGGAGATGCGCGTGGCGTTGAAGGTGTTGGTTTCGAGGATGTCGGCGCCGGCATCCAGGTAGGCCTTTTCGATGCCACCGATCACGTCGGGACGGGTGAGCACCAACAGGTCGTTGTTACCCTTGACGTCGCTGGGCCAGTCGGCGAAGCGTTTGCCACGGTAGTCTTCTTCTTCCAGTTTGTAGCTCTGGATCATCGTGCCCATACCACCGTCGAGGATCAGGATACGTTCCTTGAGGGCTTGATGAAGGGCTTGCAGACGAACGCTACGATCGGACATGGGACTACTCTAGGTCAGGCATTACGGAGGGCGTGAATCATAGCAAACCTGTGCCGATTTGGAGCATGTGCAGGTTTTGCATGAATATCGTTCATGTTGCTTGGGGGTGTGGCCCGGTAGAATCACCGGCAAATTTTTAGCGCACGCATTGAATCGGGACCGGGTACATGTCATTTCGTCTTATCGTCAGCGCCGTCCTGGCATTGATCGCCAGTACCGCCCAGGCCGCAGCTCCCGCCCCGGCGATTTCCTACACCCGCGATGTCCAGCCGATCTTCACCGAGAAGTGCGTGGCCTGCCACGCCTGCTACGACTCCGCCTGCCAACTCAACCTGGGCAGCGCCGAGGGCGCGGCCCGTGGCGCGAGCAAAATGCCGGTATACGACGGCGAGCGCAGCCAGGCCACGCCGACCACCCGCTTGTTCTATGACGCGTTTGGCAAGGCTGCCTGGCAGCAAAAAGGCTTCTATTCGGTGCTGGACGCCCAAGGCAGCCAGGCGGCGCTGATGGCGCGCATGCTGGAACTGGGCCACAACGCGCCGCTGCAACCCAACGCCAAGCTTCCCGAAGAGATCGTGCTGGGGCTCAACCGTGAAAACATGTGCGCCACGCCCGGCGAGTTCAACGCCTACGCCGGCGCCCATCCCCGGGAAGGCATGCCGTTGGCCGTCACCGGCCTGACCGACCAGCAGTACCAGACCCTGCAACGCTGGCTCGCGTCCGGCGCGCCGATTGACGAACAAGGCCTGGCCCCAAGCGCCAAGGAAGCCCTGCAAGTGCAGCAGTGGGAAAACCTGCTCAACCAGCCCGGCGCCCGGGAAAGCCTGGTGGCGCGCTGGTTGTTCGAGCACCTGTTCCTGGCACACATCTATTTTGAAAACGGCGAGCCGGGGCATTTCTTCCAATGGGTGCGTTCGCGCACGCCCAGTGGCCAGCCGATCGACCTGATCGCCACCCGTCGCCCGAACGATGACCCGGGCACCCGCGTGTACTACCGCCTGTGGCCGGTGCAGGGCGTGATCGTGCACAAAACCCACATCACGTACCCGTTCAGTGCCGCCAAAATGGCGCGCATCAAGGAGCTGTTCTACGCCGGTAACTGGCAGGTCAACGCCTTGCCGGGTTACGGCCCGGGCCGTCGCGCCAACCCGTTCGAAACCTTTGAAGCGATCCCGGCCAAGGCGCGTTACCAGTTCATGCTGGATAACGCCGAATACTTCGTGCGCACGTTCATTCGCGGGCCGGTGTGCCGTGGGCAGATCGCCACGGATGTGATCCGCGACAACTTCTGGACCCTGTTCCAGGACCCCGATCATGACCTGTACATCACCGATGCACGCTATCGCGGCCAGGCCACGCCCTTGCTGGCCATGCCGGGGCAGAACGATGACGTGGGCAGTGTGTTGAGCCTGTGGCTGGCCTACCGTGACAAGCGCAACGAATACGAGGCCCTGCGCCGCGACAGCTACGCCGATCTGCCGCCGCCGAGCTGGTCGAGCCTGTGGGCCGGCAATGACAATGCCTTGCTGAGCATCTTCCGCCACTTCGACAGCGCCTCGGTGAACAAGGGCTTGATCGGCGAAGTCCCGCAAACGATGTGGCTGTTCGACTACCCGCTGCTGGAGCGCACCTATTATCAGTTGGCGGTGAATTTCGACGTGTTCGGCAACGTCTCGCACCAGGCCCAGACGCGGTTGTATTTCGACCTGATCCGCAATGGCGCCGAGCAGAACTTCCTGCGCCTGATGCCGGCGAATTCCCGCGATGACTTCCTTGATGACTGGTACCAGAACAGCGGCAAACTCAAGCTGTGGCTGGACTATGAAGCCATTGACGACGACAAGCCCACCGGCCTGCACCTGGACGCCAAGGACCCGAAACGCGACTTCGCCAACCAGTTGCTGGCCCGTTACGGCGACCTCGACGCCAGCCCGGACCCGATCAACCGTTGCGCGGGCGCCTTCTGTTCGCGTGACGGCATCGACCCGGCCTTGCAGGACGCCGAACAAGCGCTGAGCCGCCTAACGTCGCGCCCGGCGGCGGGCCTCAAGGTCATCGACCAACTGCCCGAAGCGACCATGCTGCGGGTCGAAACCGCCAGCGGCAAGCGTGTGGTCTACAGCATGCTGCGCAACCGCGCCCACAGTAACGTGGCGTTCCTGCTGGGTGAGGCCTATCGCTATCAGCCGGGCCTGGACACCGTGACCATCTATCCCGGCGTGCTGAGCAGCTACCCGAACTTCATGTTCAACATCCCGGCCCAGGACGTGCCCGAGTTCGTCGCGCAAATGGAGCGGGCCAAGGATGCCAAGCGCTTTGAAAAAATCGTCGATCGCTGGGGCGTACGCCGCAGTCATCCGTTGTTCTGGCAGTACTTCCACGATTTATCGCAGTACATCCGCGAAACCACGCCGGTGGAAGAGGGTGTGTTGGACATGAACCGCTACGAGAACCTATAACTGTGCACGTGATCCGGTCATCTCTCTAAGCGGGCGCTGAAGCAGTCGGATATCTACCTCGCGGGACTTGGAAAAGGTAAGCCGATGATGTTGATTTCAGTGCAGGCGCTTCGGGCCTTGGCGGCGTGGGTGGTGGTGGGGCATCACTTCATTCAGGTGTTTTTCAATTTTGAGGTGGATGCGCCACTGGCGTATCTGTTCGCCGACAAAGGCGGCATTGGCGTCGATGTGTTCTTTGTCATCAGCGGCCTGGTGATTTTTCTCGCCACCGCCGACAAAGCGCTGACACCTGGGCGGTTCATGCTCATGCGCGTGGCACGGATCGCCCCGGCGTACTGGTTTTATACCCTGCTCATGGCCGTTCTGGCGGTGGCGGTGCCTTCGCTGATTCCAGAGGTTCGCTTCGAGCCGGCTCATATGCTTTTGTCGATGCTGTTTATCCCGGCTGAAAATCCCGCGGGATTCGGCGTTTATCCGCTGCTGGATGTGGGCTGGACCCTGAACTTCGAGATGTTGTTTTATCTGCTGTTCGCCTGTGCCTTGCTCGTGCGTGGGGCCTATCGATTGGGGGTGGTGGCGGCGCTGCTGTATCTCGTGTGTTACATCATCACCCCCGCCCTGGACTTTGCTGACGGGTTCTACAGCAATGACATGGTCTTCGAATTTTTGATGGGCATTGGGATTGGCATGCTGTATCGCCGAGGCCTGTGTCGGGCCACGGCATGGGTGCCTTTGTTGGGCATCGCGGCTGCATTCGTGGCGATTTGGCATGGGGCGGATGTGCCGCGTGCCTTGGAGTGGGGCGTGCCGAGCGCGATACTGGTCATCAGTTGCGTGACGCTGGAGCCTTACTTCAAGGACTTGCGCTTTTTGAAGCGGCTGGGGGATTGTTCTTATTCGGTGTATTTGCTCCACGTGCCGGTGTTGTGCGCGGGGCGGTGGGTCGTCGAGCGCACGGGCGTAGATCCCTATGCGATCCTGCCTGTTTGCCTCCTGGTGACGGCATTCGGCGCACTTTTGAGTTACGAATGGTTAGAAAAAGCTACCTATCGCAGGCTCAAGGGTTGGTTTGGCATTGATGAACCGACATCCCTTTCCCGACAAAAATACTAGGACTTTGTACCTCTGTAATGATTTGGCGTAAACTGCCGGCAAGCCTGTGAGGAGTTTCCATGACTGCCATAACCATTACCGACGCCGCCCACGATTACCTGGCTGACCTGCTGTCCAAGCAGAACACCCCGGGTATCGGCATCCGCGTCTTTATCACCCAGCCTGGCACCCAGTACGCCGAGACGTGCATTGCCTACTGCAAGCCAGGGGAAGAGAAACCTGAAGATACCGCGCTGGGGCTGAAAAGCTTCACCGCCTACATCGACGCCTTCAGCGAAGCCTTTCTGGATGACGCCGTGGTTGACTACGCCACCGATCGCATGGGCGGCCAGTTGACCATCAAGGCGCCCAACGCCAAGGTGCCAAACGTCAACGCCGACAGCCCGGTGAACGAGCGCATCAACTACTACCTGCAAACCGAGATCAACCCAGGCCTGGCCAGCCACGGCGGCCAGGTCAGCCTGATCGACGTCGTGGACGACGGCATCGCCGTGCTCAAGTTCGGTGGCGGCTGCCAGGGTTGTGGCCAAGCGGATGTGACCCTGCGCGAAGGCATCGAGCGCACCCTGTTGGAGCGTATCCCGGAGCTCAAGGGTGTTCGTGACGTGACCGACCACACGCAGAAAGAAAACGCCTACTACTGAGTAAGGCGTTCACTGCGAAGAAAAAAACGGCGCCTCGTGAGCGCCGTTTTTTTATGCTTTTTTTTCAATGCTTTGCACTATCTGCCTAACAAAGCAGATCAACTGTGGGAGCTGGCTTGCCTGCGATAGCGGTACATCAGCAGGCACATGTATTGCCCGACACACCGCCATCGCGGGCAAGCCCGGCTCCCACAGGGTTTTGCATTGATCTTTGGGTCTGTTCAGGGGCGATAGAGATGGGCATGTCCCGCCCGGTACAGCGACGATTCACTGAAGCTGTCACTGGCCAACACCCGGCCCACCACGATCAACGCTGTGCGCCGGAACCCCTTGGCCGCTACTTTCTCGGCAATATCACTCAAGGTCCCAACTGCCCAATCCTGATCCGGCCACGTCGCGCGATGCACCACGGCAATCGGGCAATCCGCGCCATAGTGCGGCAGCAGTTCGGCGACGATTTTCTCCAGATGGTTGACCCCCAGGTGAATCGCCATGGTCGTGCCGTGGCGGGCCAGGCTGGCGAAATCCTCACCGGCGGGCATGCGGGTCTTGTCGGCATAGCGGGTGAGGATCACGCTTTGGGCGATATCCGGCAGGGTCAGCTCTGCCTCCAGCAACGCTGCGCAGGCTGCCACTGCGGTGACGCCAGGGATGATCTGGAAAGGGATGCCCAACTCGCGCAAATGACGGATCTGCTCGCCAATCGCCCCATACAGGCTCGGATCACCGGAATGCACGCGCGCCACATCCTGGCCTTTTGCATGGGCCGCCTGGATCAAATCGATGATCTGTTCCAGGTGCAGTTCGGCGCTGTTGACCAGGGTTTCTGCCTGATGGCCGTCCAGTACCGCCGCAGGCACCAGCGAGCCGGCATAGATAATCACCGGGCAACTGCGGATCAGCCGCTGGCCTTTGACGGTGATCAATTCCGGGTCGCCGGGGCCTGCGCCGATGAAGTAGACGGTCATGGGGGATTCCTGTTGAAAAGCGGGCGAGCATGAAGATTGCTCATGATCGAGAAGGGCGATTATCGGGTTTTTAGTCGGCGCACGCCAAGGCAAAGGTGGCCTGGGCGGTTTTTTGGCGGGTAATCAGCAGGCGGGCAGGGCTGCCACCGAGGTGTTCCGCCAACGCCAGAGCGGCGCTTTCGGCAATGCCATAACAGCCGGTATGGGCAAAGGCGACGACGGATTTGTGGCTCAAGCGGTCGGCATACACCGCCAATTGCGGCGCGGTGAAACAGTGCAGCGGCAGCTTCAACGTTGCGGCCAGGGCCAGCAATCCGGGCTCATCGCTTTTGCGGTCGATACTCGCCAGCGCGGTGATGCGGTGACGCTCGATACCGCCCTCGGCGAGGGCGGATTCAAGCAGGCCCAGCAGGGTGTGAACCTCACAACCCCGCTGGCAACCCAGGCCGACCACCAGGGTCATGCCGAGTATTGATCGCTGCGATTGCGGCGGAACAGCCAGGCGCTGATTAGGCCCAGCGCCAGCCAGAAGGCGACGTTGGTCAGCTGCGAAGCGATCTTGAACTGCGCTTCCAGGGCCTCTGGTGCAAGCATCGAATGCACTTCCGGTTGCGGTGCGCCAACCACATGGGGCACTACCAGGATCGCTGCACCCAGTGCTTTTAGCAGCCAGTTGCGACCGAACACGATCAGCGCGATACCGGCTGCGGTGGACGCTGCGGTGCCGATCCACCACGTCTGGCGCAGCGCGAGATCAGCGGCAGCCGTGCCTGGCAACTCAGGTGGCAGGCCCAGGGTCGGCGCCAGCACAAAGGTTGCGTAACCGGCCAACCCCCACAGCAGCCCTTGGGCAGTGCGGGTCGGTGCCCGCAGGGTGTACAGGCCGGCGAGCATCAGCGCGAAACCGACCGCCACCACCAGGTTGCCACCGGTGGTAGACAGCACGCGCTGCCAGCCGTCTTCCGGCTCCCAGGCTTCGGCGTCATGGGTGTGGGCGGCAGCGCCAGCGGCGTGCTCATGCACCACTTCGGTGGCGGCCGGGGCTTTTTCAAAGGTTTCCGCCTGCAAAATCAGCGGGGCGACCCAGAAGCTTTGCAGCAGGGTCAGCAGCAGGGCGGCCGCAAGGCCAGTGAAACCTGCGGTTTGCGCAATACGCTTGATCATGTCGGCAGGTCTCAGTGGCACGGGAACGCGGCGCTGTGGCGGGTATCGTGGGCGGCGTTATGCACGGCCTCGATATGGGAGAAACCGGCGAAATACACCAGGCACGCGCCGAGGATCGACGCACCGATGGCGGCGGTCAGGCGTTGACTCAGGGTCGAGGTGCTGCTGGCGGAGTGCGAGGTGCTGCTGATGATCGACATGGCGCGTCCCTTTCAGGTGTCAGGGTGAAGCGAGCGCATGAAAACCCCGCGAGCCAGGCACGCAGGGTTCTGAACAGCGCCCGCCCACCGCGGGTTTGTTATCTGATTTTTTCGGGCCGGTCTCCGGGCTTGCGAGGGGCTCAATGCCTGAAAACGTCGCCTTCCCATGCTGTCTGGCACAGTGGATATGACGTTTCGCTCGCTTACCGTTGCGGGGGCAGCACCGGACTGGTCATATCGCTATGACGCACCGGTTTCCCGTTTCACCCTTTGCAGGGCACCCGAAACAAGATGTGTAGGAGAGCATGGGGGTGGGAGGGGAGTCAATTGGGATGTGGTTTTTGAGGGTGGTGGTGGTGGTGGTGGTGGTGGTGGTGGTGGTGTACATATCCGTTAGTTAGGTAACGGCGGCTTAGGGTTCCGCTCTTACAGCGGGTCACTTTGGAAAAGCCCCAAAGTAACCAAAGGGCTCTTGCCCCAACACTC
>NZ_JANLGL010000183.1:0-11056 GCF_024655625.1 Pseudomonas sp. 18.1.10 | reverse complement strand
CATGGCGCGGGGCGGCTAAACCGGCATCCCTGCCGGTTTACCCCCCAAATCCATGTCGGATTCCGGCCAGCGTGTTTAACGGGGCGCCCAAGATCAAAATCAAAAGCAAAGCGCGGCGGCCTGACAGCCGACCTGATCGATGAAACTGACGCGTTCCCCTGTGGGAGCTGGCTTGCCTGCGATGGCATCAACTGGGTTTGCCTGATGTACCGAGGTGTCTGCATCGCAGGCAAGCCAGCTCCCACATGGACCTAGGCTGCCTCAATATCGGTGAGCAGCCTCAATCGCCGTAGATATCAGACTTGAAATACTGCTCTGAAATCTTCTGGTACTCACCACTCGCACGAATCCCGTCAATCGCCTTGTTCAACTCGCTGACCAACTCCCCATTACCCTTGCGCACCGCAATCCCCGCGCCTTCGCCCACGTATTTCGGGTCCTTCAGCTCCGGTCCGACAAACGCGTAGCCCTTGCCCCGTGGCATTTGCAGGAAGTCATTCAGCGGGATGGTGTCGGCAAAGATCGCATCCAGGCGCCCGGCCGCGAGGTCCATGTAGATCTCTTCGTTGTTGCTGTAGCGCTTGACGGTGATGCCCTTGGGTTCAAACACCTCGGTGGCATAACGGTCGGTGGTGGTGGCGCGCTGCACACCGATGGTCTTGCCCTTGAGGCTGGCGTACTGGTCATCCACCACGGCGCCGTCCTTCATCACCAGGCGCGACGACGTGAAGTAGTACTTATGGGTGAAATCCACCGACTTCTTGCGATCCTCGTTGATGGTCATGGACGACAGCGCCAGGTCGATTTTCTTCACCTTGAGGGAAGGAATCAGGCCATCGAACTCACCTTCGACCCACACACACTTGACCTTCATCTGCGCGCACAGGGCATTGCCGATGTCGTAGTCGAAGCCGACGATTTCACCTTTTTCCGTCTTGGACGCAAACGGCGGGTAAGCCGCTTCGATACCGATACGCAGGGTCTTTTCCGCCGCCAGCAGGTGGCTGGAAGCGAACAGGCCCAAAGCCAGGGCGGTGATGAGGGGGAGTTTCTTCATGATGAGGTTCTCGCGGGTTGTTGTTGGTTTGGCAAGAGAGAAGAAAACGCTGCAAGCTTTATTTTGTACTTATAATTCCATACTGGACTTTTACGTCTTTATCGTCAATCACAGTTGTAACGCGTATGCACCAGCACCCGGGTGAACGCCGGGGCGGCCCGCGCGCCCTCTCGGGCCCCGCGAATCCAGCGCACCGCTGCCGCCACCTCGCCGATAAAGTCGTGGGACAGCACATAGTCCATCACCCCGGTTTCGAGCATCGCGCGGGTATGCCCGGTCAACTCGTGCCCGACAAACACCGGCCGCTGTTCGGCGGGTATGGTGCCGATGGCCTGCGCCACGCCACGGTTGGCCCCGGCGACGTTGTAGATCGCCACCGGGTAATCGTGTTTGGAGAAGTAGCGCAGCAACTGTTCGGCGGTGGTCTGCGGGCGATCGTCAGACACCATCCGCTCATCGATTTTCAGGTGCGGGAACTCCGCGCGCAGCACCCGCCGAAAGCCCATCTCACGCTCCTGCTGGCAACGGAACGCCATGCTGGTGACCAGCAGGATCTTCGCCTTCTGCCGCGCCAGCGCGTTGCCGATCAGCAACCCGGCGACGCTGCCGGCGGCGTACTGGTCGTTGCCAACGTAGGCGCTGCGCCCGGAATTGGGCAAGTCGGTGGTGAGGCAGACCACGGGGATTGCCCGGCGACACAAGGCGCGCACGGCGCGGTTGATCGCCGGGTGTTCACGGCAGACCACAATCACCCCGTCGGCGGTGGCGCCATCGGCCTGCACGCGATCGGCGAAGGCCGCTGGGTCGACGCTGTTGCTGGCCACGTAGTGACCGTCAACCACCACGCCGGGGGTTGAGCTGTTCACCGCCTCCTGTGCCTCGGCCAGCGTGGTGTTGAAGGTTTCCCCCGAGTCGCAGAACAGCTTGATATGCAGGGTGGCCGTGCCGTTGGCCAGGTCTTGCCTGAGCTTGTCCAGCGCCGCCAGCACTTTGAGCCGCGTCTGTTCGCGCACCCCGGCACGGTGGTTGAGCACGCGGTCCACGGTGGCGACGCCGACCCGCGCGACCTTGGCGATCTGCTCCACGGTGGGGCCCTTCCAGAATGGCACAGGGGCTTGCTGAGACATGGCGGACCCGTCCTGAATGATGTGAATACCCTCAGTTATAAACCCTAGGCCCGTATTTGAAGAATCCTTTGTGCCGTGCCATTTGATGGAATTCCCATCAGCCCTGGCCCTTGCTCGTCCTTGAAGGCAAGCGGACCGCTGCGAATAATCGCCCCATAACAACCACAACACCTGTCAGGAGCTTCGCGATGAAACTGGGATTTGTCACCGATACCCTCGGCAACCTGCCGTTGGGCGATGTGCTCAAGCACGCTGAACGCATGGGCCTGTCGGGCCTGGAAGTGAACACCGGGGGCTGGTCCACCGCGCCGCATTTCAACCTGCAGCAGATGCTCGACAGCAACGCCGCACGCCGCGATTTCACCCGCAGCTTCGAACAGCACAACCTGGAAATCATCGCCCTCAACGCCAACGGCAACCCGCTGCACCCGACCCAGCCGGAACAGGCGCAGTGCCTCAAGGACACGATCCGCCTGGCCGGTGAACTGGGGATCAAGACCGTGTGCACCATGTCCGGCCTGCCCGAGGGCCAGGCTGGCGACCGCATGCCCAACTGGGTCGTCGCCTCATGGCCGCCGGAGACGCAAACCATGCTGCACTACCAATGGCAAGAACGCCTGCTGCCGTTCTGGAGCGAGATCGCCGACCTGGCCAAGGCCCATGGCGTGGAGCGCATCGCCCTCGAATTGCACGGCAACCAGTGCGTGTACAACGTGCGCTCGCTGCTCAAGCTGCGCGACGCCATCGGCCCGGTGATCGGCGCCAACCTCGACCCGTCGCACCTGTTCTGGATGGGCGCCGACCCACTGGCCGCCGCCGACGCCCTCGGCGCTGCGCTGTACCACGTACACGCCAAGGACACGCTGCTCAACACACCGGTGCAGGCGGTGGATTCACTGCTGGAAAACGGCTCGCTGATGGACGTATCGGCACGCAGCTGGTCCTATATCACCTTGGGTTTCGGCCATGGCGAACAGTGGTGGCGGCAGTTCTGCTACCGCCTGAAAATGGCCGGCTACGACGGCTGGTTGTCCATCGAACACGAAGACGTGCTGCTCAACAGCCTCGAAGGCCTGGAAAAATCCGTCGCGCTGATGCAAGGCGTGATGCCGGTAGCCGCCAGCGACTTCAAACCGCAAGCGATCTGAAATCAGGGCTTGAGGTTCTTGATACTGGCAAACGTCGACTCGCCCCGCGCCTGCTCCAGCACGTTGATCGGCATGGGCGCGGGCGCTGAGTGAAGGATCGGCTTGACCACGATGGAGCGCTCACTGTCGGTGGCCGAGCGCTCGTCGCTGGGCGGCACGCCGAAGTACTCGCGGTAGCATTTGGAGAAGTGCGGCGTGGACACAAACCCACAGAGCACAGCCAGTTCGACGATGGAAATCGGCGTCTGCTTGAGCAACTGCCGCGCGCGAATCAGCCTGAGCCTGAGGTAGTAGCGCGAGGGCGAACAGTGCAGGTATTTCTGGAACATGCGCTCCAGCTGGCGCCGCGACAACGCCACGTAGGCGGCCAGTTCGTCGAGGTTAATCGGCTCTTCCAGATTGGCCTCCATCAACGCGACGATGTCCTGCAGCTTGGGTTGCTGCGTGCCCAACATATGCTTGAGGGGCACGCGCTGGTGATCCTGCTCGTTGCGGATGCGCTCGTAGACAAACATGTCCGAGATCGCGGCAGACAGTTCATGCCCGTGATCGCGGCCGATAAGGTGCAGCATCATGTCCAGCGGCGCGGTACCGCCGGAGCTGGTGAGGCGGTCGCGGTCGAGGGTGAACAGGCTGGTGCTGAGTGTCACCCGTGGAAAGGCTTCCTGCATGGCGGCCAGCCATTCCCAATGCACGCTGCATTCATAACCATCGAGCAAGCCGGCCCGTGCCAGCACCCAACTGCCGGTACAGATGCCGCCGAGGCGCTTGGAATAACGTGCCTGGCTGCGCAGCCACTTGACCAGTTCGCCGGTCACGGTGCCTTGGATACCGATACCGCCGCACACGATCACGCTGTCGGCCACTGGCACACTATGGATCGAACCGTCCGGGGTGATGGGCACCCCGTCGCTGGCCCACACCGGGTTGCCGTCCAGGCTCGCCGTATGCCAGCGGTAAAGCTCCTGGCCGGCCAGCTGGTTGGCCATGCGCAACGGTTCCAAAGCCGACGCCAAGGAGATCAGCGTGAACTGGTCCAACAGCAGGAACACCAGGCTGTTGATCGGCCGCGCGGTCATGGCTGGGCGGCTGCGGACACGGCCTGTGGTTGGGGTTCGGGATGCCGCGCGGTGACCAGGCCGACCAAGGCAATCAGCAAGGCCAGCACGAGGGTGGATGACACCTCGAAGCGGTGTGCGGGCGTGACCAGCATCACCGTCAACGCGCTGCAGATAAACGCGATGACCAACCAGGTCAGCCAGGGAAACAGCCACATCTTGAACGTCAGCGTGACGTTGCGGCGCAGCAACACCTTGCGCATGCGCAGTTGCGACACGGCAATCACCAGGTACACCAGCAAGGCAATCGCGCCGGAGCTGGCGAGCAGAAACTGGAACAGCCCGGCCGGCATAAAGTAGCTGAGCAAGGTCACGCCCGCCCCCAGCACCGTACTCGCGATCACCGCACCGCGCGGCACGCTGGCGGCCGAGGTCTTTTTCATCAGGGCGGGCGCATCACCGCGCTTGCCCAGGGAAAACAGCATGCGCGAGGCGATGTAGATCGAGGAGTTCATGCAACTGGCCACGGCGATCAACACCACGATATCCACCAGCAGCTTGGCGTGGGGAATATTCATCAGTTCCAGGGCGCGCTGATAGGAGCCCACCGAGGCCAGCAGCGGGTCATCCCACGGCACCACGGAGATCACCACGAAGATCGACAACACGTAGAACACGCCGATGCGCCACATCACCGAACGGGTCGCCCGCGCGATGTTCTGCGCCGGGTTGCTCGACTCGGCGGCGGCGATGGTCACGGCTTCGGTGCCGATAAAACTGAACATGATGGTAATGAACGCGCCGACCACCGCCGACAGCCCGTTCGGCGCAAAACCGCCGTGTTCCGCCATCAAGGTGCTGAGACCGCTGGCTTCGCGCTCGGGAATCCAGCCCATCAGCACGGCAAAGCCCAAGCCGATGAAACCGATGATCGCCACCACCTTGGCCATGGCGAACCAGAACTCGAATTCACCGTATTTGGACACGCTGAACAGATTGGTCACCACCAACAAAAAGATCGACAACAAGGCAAAGAGCCAAGCGTCGATCTGCGGGAACCACTGGTTGAGGATATGCCCGGCGGCCAGGGCTTCGATGGGGATCACCAACACCCAGAACCACCAGTACAACCAGCCGATGGTGAAGCCGGCCCAGCGGCCGATGGCCTGGTCGGCATAGGTCGAGAACGAGCCAGTGTCCGGATTGGCCACCGCCATCTCGCCGAGCATGCGCATGACCAGCACCACCAGCAACCCGGAAAACAGATAAGCCAGCATCACCGCCGGCCCCGCCGCCGCAATCGCGTGCCCGGAACCGACAAACAACCCCGCGCCGATAATCCCGGCGATGGAGAGCATGGTGACGTGGCGCGGCTTGAAGCCCTGCGCCAACTGTCCGTTGGAATCCTTGGTGTTCAGGCTATTCATCGTTGTTTTTATTCTCGGTGATCGACGTAAGGCGTACTGACTGAAGAGTCAGGCGATCATCATTTCTTAATGATGAGTCACCTTACGCGGGCCGGCTGGACCGAAAATAGCCTGGGTGCGGCATGAATGCGTCTGATATCGACATCCGCGCCCTAGAAATCCACGCTGGCCGACAACTGCAACGTGCGCGGATAGCCCGGCGAAAACGCGCCGTACGAGGCCACACCCGACCAGTACTCACGGTCAAACACGTTCTGCACCGTGGCACGGAAGGTGGTGGGTCGCCCTTCGATCTTTGTCGCGTAACGTGCGCCCATATCGATGCGCGTCCAGGAATCCAACTGCTGGGTGTTGGCCTGGTCGACGAACTGGCGGTCGGTATAGATCGCGCCGCCCGTGAGGGTAAAACCTTCCAGTCCCGGAGTGTCCCACTCGGCCCAGAGGTTGGCCTGGATATCCGGCACGCCCACCGGCTTGTTGCCACGGTTGGCGGCGGTGGCGGATTTCGTCAGCTCGCCATCGAGGAAGGTCACGCCGCCCATCAGGCGGGTGCCGGGGGCCACTTCGCCAAACATGCTCAGCTCGACACCGCGGTTGCGCTGTTCGGCCTGCACCGAATACACACCGTTGGCACCGGTCTCGCCGCTGGGTTTTTCGATCTGGAACAACGCCACTGTGGTCATGAAGGTGCCGTGTTCGTACTTCACGCCGAGTTCGTGTTGCTTGGACTCGTAGGGTGCGAAGGTCTCCCCGGCATTGCTCGCCGTGCCCGGTGCGGCGTCGCCTTTGCTCAGGCCCTCGACATAGTTGTAGTACAGCGACACGTCCTCCCACGGCTTGACCACCACACCGAGCAGCGGCGTGTTGGCGCTGGCGTCATACCGCGCGCTGACGCCGCCGGCGGCGTTGTAGTTACGCGACTCGATGGCTTGGTGGCGCATGCCGAGGGTCAATTGGATGCGGTCGTCAAGGAAGCCCAGGGTGTCGGTCAACGCGATGCCAGACAACTCCGTTTCGGAAATACGCAGCACCTTCGGCGTGTTGATGTATTGCTTGGGCGTGTCCACCGGGTGGTAGATGTTGGAGCGGATCAGCGTGCCGTTGTTGATGCCCCGCGACAATTCATCCGTGTAACGGGTCGCCATCAGCGTGGTGGTGTGCGTCACCGGGCCGGTGGCAAACAGCCCGCGTGCGCCCACGTCGGCGGTGGAGCGGTCGACATTGAATTTGTAGTAGCCCGGCGTGTTGCTGGTGTCGCCGGCGTCATTGAGGATGCGCGGCACCTGGTCGGACATGCGCTTCACATCCGAACGCCCGCCACCGGCATGGGCGAACACCGTGAGGTTGTCGTTCAGGTCATATTCGCCGCCGAGCAGCAGCGACTGCTCCTTGGTGTCCGACCAACCCCACTTCTGCGGCAGGCTGGTGCGGCCATTCGGCGCCGACGGCACCTGCACGCCCGGTTGGATGGTGAACGGCCGCGAGGCGCCCTCCCAGCTTTCTTTCTGGCTGATGTAATCGAGGTTCAAGCGCAGGCGCTCGCCGCGATAATCCAGGGCAATCGCACCGATGCCGACGTCGCGGCTCTGGTTGTCCACGGCCGTGTCGCCGCCCTGCAGGCTGCCGTTGAAGCGCACGCCAAACTGGTTTTCATCACCGAAACGACGGCTGATATCGAGGTGGCCACCGACCTGGCTGTCGGAGGCATAGCTGCCGGTAAAGCGCGTCAAATCCGCATCCAGCGGGCGCTTGGGCACGATGTTTATCACCCCGCCCACGCCGCTGTTGGGCGAGATGCCGTACACCAGCGCCCCCGGGCCCTTGAGCACTTCGATGCGCTCGGCGTACTCGGTGAACGCGCGGTAGTTGGGCGCCACGCCGTACACGCCGTCGAACGCCAACTCGCCGAGGTTGCCCTCGCCAATCGCAAAACCGCGCACGAAAAACGAGTCGACAATACCGCCCGACTGCCCGGTGGAACGCACCGACGAGTCACGCTCCAACGCATCGGCGACGGTCACGGTTTGCAGGTCGGCGAGGGTCTTGGCGGTGTAGCTGGTGACGCTGAACGGGGTGTCCATTACGTCCTTGTTGCCCAGCATGCCCAGGCGCGCGCCACGGGCGACCTGGCCACCGGCGAGCACCTCGGGCAAGGCCGTGGCGCCGCTGTAGACGGCGTTGACGTCTGTCGCGTCAAGGGTCAGGCTCTGCGCGCTGTCGTCGTGCGACTCGGCGGTGGCGGCCCAGGCGTTGCCGCTGGCGGCGGCCAACAACAGGGCAGTACGGATGGCGAATGTTAACCGGCTGGCAACGGGCATGACGTCGGGGTCCTTGCATCGGATGAGAATTACTCCTGATGCCAGCCGACCGGCGAAAAAGTATCAGCCCCCCGTATATTTTTTTGAAAATCGAGACTGAGCCATGCCACCGACCCGCGTCCTGATTTCCCTGCTGTTCGCGATCCAGCTCGTGTCCATGGGCGCGATGGAAATGAGCGGGCCGTTCTGGCCGGTGCATCTGCGCGGGTTGACCGACTCCGATGCGCTGTTCAGTTTCGCCAGCATCGCCGTGTACGTCGGGCCGATGCTTGGCATCCTGCTGACCAGCGCATTCTGGGGGCGTATCGGTGATCGTCATGGGCACAAGCTGATGATGATCCGCGCCTTGGTCGGCCTGACCCTGACCCAACTCGCACTGGCGCTGGTCACAGATATTTGGGCGATCTTGCTGCTGCGTTTTTTGCAGGGTGCGTGCGCCGGCTATATCGCCCCGGCCCAGGCGTATGGGGTGAGCATCGAAGTGCCGGCGCGGCGCGCACGCCTGTTTGCGCTGTTGCAGATTTCCACCAACGTCGGCTCGCTGCTGGGCGCGGTGCTCGGCGGCTTGATCCTCGACCATGCAACGTTCTTCTGGATCAACCTCAGCGCTGCCGCACTCTGCGCGATGTGCACGCTGATCGCCGCGTTGACCTTGCCCGATGTACCGCCGCAGCAGAAAACCGTGACCGCCTCCGGCGCCGTGGCGTGGCGCGGTTCGGCGCTGCTGCCGCTGTTGGCGGTGATGGGCATCCTGTTGCTGGCGCGGCTGCTGCCGCAGACCTCGTTCGCGCTGTATGTGAGCAGCACGTTCAACGTCAGCAACGCCTGGGTCGGCCTGTGCTACGGCTTGCTCGCGCTGGGTTTCATCCTGTCCGCGACCACCTGGGCGCGGCACTTCGAAGGGCGCACACAAGCCGACTCGCTGCAACGCATCGCCGGGGTGGTACTCGGGTGCATCGCCCTCACCGCCCTGGCCGGCATCACCCGCAACCCGCTGGTGTTTGCCCTGGGCTACCTGGTGTGGGGCGTGTTGCTCGGCGCCACGACACCGGTGCTGATGGCGCTGATTTCCAAGACTGCCGACAGCGCAAGCCAGGGCCACGTGCTGGGGATCGCCCAGGGCACGGCACAATTCGCCTCGATTGCCGGCATCTCGCTCGGCGGGTTGCTCAGCCAGGTGTATGGGCTGGCGTACACCTACCTGTTCGTCTGCGTGGCCTACGGGCTGGCGCTGCTTGCGATTCTCGCGTTGCGCTCACGCAGGGTTGTCCCTTAGCATTGGGAATACTTCTCAATTGCACGGTTGCGCGTCATGAGCGAAATCCTCGAAGCCGATCACACCCAGCACCTGCGCGCAATCGAGGCGCTGTACAGCGGCCATCACGGCTGGTTGTACGCCACGCTCAAACGCAAACTCGGCAACGCCATGGATGCGGCGGACCTGGCCCAGGACACCTTCACCCGCATCCTCGCCTCCCAGGTCACGGTGATCGACCAGCCACGGGCCTACCTGACCTGCGTGGCCAAGGGCATCCTGGTCAATTGGTACCAGCGCAAGGCGCTGGAACGTGCCTACCTGGAAGCCCTGGCCAGCGCGCCACTGCAAGAAGCGCCGTCGGCCGAAACCCACTTCATGGTGCTGGAGACCCTGCACGAAATCGACGCGATGCTCGATGCGCTGCCGCCACTGGTCAAGCGTGCGTTCCTGCTGTCGCAGCTCAACGGCCTCAAATACGACGACATCGCCGTGCAGTTGGGCGTGTCGCTGATTACCGTCAAACGCTACATGAAACAGGCGTTTGTGCAGTGCCTGATGCTGGTGGAATGAATGCTCAGCCTGCGCAAGGAACCGCCGCTGCCCGCTGACGTCCTCGAAGAAGCCGCCGAATGGCTGATGCGCCTGAGCGAAAACGACCTCAGCGCCAACGAACGCGCCGAATGGGAGCGCTGGAAGGTCAGCAGCCCCGAACGTGACCGCGCCTGGGCCCGGGCGCAGTTGCTGCAAAGCAAGCTCGGCGGTTTGCCGCCGGCCCTGGCGATGTCGGCGCTGGATCGCCCAAGCCACCCGGAACGCCGCGCGGCGCTGGGCAAGCTGGCGTTGTTGCTGGCGGTGATGCCGGTCGGTTGGGGCGGTTGGAAGCTGGCGCAGTCGCAGCAGTGGATGGCGGATTACCGCACCCATGTCGGCGAGCGTCGTGAGCTGGTGCTGGCCGATGGTTCGCGCATCACCCTTAACACCGACACTGCGATCGACGTGCGCTTCGATAGCCAGCAGCGGCTGGTGCAGTTGCGTGAGGGGGAGATCCTGGTGCAGACCGCTGCGGATGCTGCGCGGCCGTTTCTGGTGAGTACGCGCCAGGGGCATATGCAGGCTCTGGGGACGCGCTTTACGGTGCGCGAACTGGGTTCGCGGACTTATCTGGCGGTGCTTGAGGGGGCGGTGAAAGTGGTGTTGGCTGAGAATCGCCAGGGTGCGCCGTTGGTTGTCAATGCGGGGCAGCGTACGGATTTTTCGGCGCAGACGTTTGGTGGGGTTGAGGTTGCTGACCGGAATGTTGGGGCGTGGACGCAAGGGATGTTGATGGCGGACAAGATGCGCCTTGCGGACTTTGTTGCGGAGCTGGCGCGGTATCGACGCGGCGTTGTGCGGTGTGATCCGGGGATTGCGGATTTGCTTGTTTCTGGGGCGTTTCCGGTGGGTGATACGCAGCGGGCGTTGAATATGTTGGTGGGGACTTATCCGGTGGTTGTTACGGGGCATTTGAGTGGGTATTGGGTGACGCTTTCGGCGGCTTGAGCTTGGGGTTTTTGGAGTAAGTACATATCCGTTGCTGCGGTAACGGCGGCTTATGGTTCCGCTCTTACAGCGGCTCACTTTTGAAGAGCGCAAAAGTAAGCAAAACGCTCTTGCCCCAACACTC
>NZ_JANLGL010000182.1:0-11081 GCF_024655625.1 Pseudomonas sp. 18.1.10 | reverse complement strand
CGGTGTGTCAGCCCCCTATCAGCTGACTGACACACCACTTTCGCGAGCAAGCCCGCTCCCACACTGGAATTGCCTTGCCCAGCAGACCGCATGTTTTCAACCGAATTGAACGAGATTTTAGATGAACAACGCCCTGAACCAGCTGCAGCCCTACCCGTTCGAAAAACTGCGCGCCCTGCTCGGCAGCGTTACGCCAAACTCGGACAAGCGCCCGATCGCGCTGTCCATCGGCGAACCCAAGCACAAATCCCCGGCATTCGTGGCCAAGGCCCTGGCCGACAACCTCGACCAGATGGCCGTCTACCCCACCACCCTGGGCATCCCGGCGCTGCGCGAGGCCATCGGCGCCTGGTGCGAACGCCGTTTCAGCGTGCCCAAGGGCTGGCTCGACCCGGCGCGCAATATCCTGCCGGTCAACGGGACGCGTGAGGCGCTGTTCGCCTTCACCCAGACCGTGGTCAACCGTGGCGACGACGCCTTGGTGGTGAGCCCGAACCCGTTCTACCAGATCTACGAAGGCGCCGCGTTCCTTGCCGGGGCCAAGCCGCACTACCTGCCGTGCCTGGACAGCAATGGCTTCAACCCGGACTTCGACGCCGTGTCGCCGGACACCTGGAAGCGCTGCCAGATCCTGTTCCTGTGCTCCCCCGGCAACCCGACCGGCGCACTGATCCCGGTCGACACCCTGAAAAAACTCATCGCCCTGGCCGACGAATACGACTTCGTCATCGCCGCCGACGAGTGCTACAGCGAGCTGTACTTCGACGAACAAACCCCGCCGCCCGGCCTGCTGAGCGCCTGCGTCGAACTGGGTCGCGAGGACTTCAAGCGTTGCGTGGTGTTCCACAGCCTGTCCAAGCGTTCCAATTTGCCGGGCCTGCGTTCCGGTTTTGTCGCCGGCGACGCCGACATCCTCAAGGCCTTCCTGCTGTACCGCACCTACCACGGCTGCGCGATGCCGGTGCAAACCCAACTCGCGAGTATTGCCGCCTGGCAGGACGAGGCCCACGTATTGGCCAACCGCGACCTGTACCGCGAGAAGTTCGACGCCGTACTGGCCATCCTCAAACCAGTGCTGGACGTGCAAAGCCCGGACGGTGGTTTCTACCTGTGGCCGAAGGTGAAGGGCGATGATGCGGCGTTCTGCCGTGACCTGTTCGTGGAAGAACACGTGACCGTGGTGCCGGGTTCTTACCTGTCGCGGGAAGTGGACGGTTTCAACCCGGGTGCCGGGCGTGTGCGCCTGGCGCTGGTTGCACCGTTGGCGGAGTGTGTCGAAGCGGCGGAGCGGATTCGCGACTTTATTCAACGTCGTCAGTAATGAAACCTGCCCGCACTGTGCAATGCAGTGCGGGTGCTATGCATTTCCTACAGCGCCACCGATATTCAGCCACTCCTCGTTGGAACGTTTCCCTCAGTCAGCGCCACTACAGGGTCTCCAAACTCCTTTCGCCAACGAGGCCATGCATTTTGAGCATCAACCCCACCGCCTATACAACACCCGCCATCCCTGAGCATGCCTACGACAACCAGGCGCCGAAGACATCCGCACCCAGCAGGAAAAAACGTGCCGTTGCATTCCCTGCGGACCTTTGGCCACAACACTCGACACTCAAGATCTCGTTGATGGGCATGACGCCAGAGCAAGAACAGTTCACCAAAAACAACATCAACAAGTGGGCGCCCCACGTCAACTTGACGTTCGAGTTCACCCAATCACCCAACGCAGATATTAGGATTGCAGCGGACAATACTGAAGGTGGTTCATCGACCATCGGCGTAGATGCGAAGAATGTTCCCGCCCCCACGCCCACAATGTTTATCGGCTTTCGCCGCGGGCTGGTGCCAAAAACCGGCCAGACGGTACTGCATGAATTCGGTCACGCCCTGGGTTTGAAGCATGAGCATCAACACCCCGACCGGGATTTGGATTTCAATAAAGAATTCATCTACAAAGAGTACGACCAAGGTGGTAGGCCCCGTAAAAATGCCGACGAGCAAATGCTTAACACATTTAACCGTGAACAGACTAAGCACTCTCCCTATGATCGGCACTCCATCATGCACTACAGCTTACCGAACGAATATTTCAACACCCAAAACCCCACTTCAGAAAACTATGAATTGTCGGAAACCGACATCCAGTTCATCCGCAAGCTGTATCCAAAAAACCAATAAAACCACTTCGACTCATTTCAACGTTCCCAAATTTGCCTCACTCATATCCAACTCGGCCAGCACCTCTCTCAAAACGTCATCACCAATCTGGTGATGACGGCTCAAGCTATACAACTCCAGACGTTGCGCCCGCAGGGCCTTGAGCCGTAGTTTTCGCTCCAGCAGGTCCATCTGCTGCGCCAGCGCCTGGGCTTCAGCCGAGTCATTGAACACTTCCAACTGATGGCGATATTCCGACATCAATCGTGCCTTTAACTCGGCGGCCAAGGCAGCCTGGGCGGCGTCCTGGGTTTCGGTGTCAGCGGGTTCCTCGGTTTCCAGGGCATGAATCGCGGCCACGGCGGTTTTCTTCCAGGCCTCGCGAACCTCGTTGTGGCGCTTCTCATCGGGGCTCTTTTCGACGCCGCGCAACAACAGCGGCAAGGCGATGCACGCGGCGATCAGCGACAACAGGATCACCCCAGCAGCGATAAAGATCAGCAGGTCACGCTCGGGAAAGTCCTGCCCCGGCGCCAACAGCAACGGCACCGACATCACACCGGCCAACGTCACCGCACCGCGCACGCCACCGACGGTCAGCAGCCAGCAGGAGCGCGCCGTCGGCACCAGCGTCAGCTCTCCTTTGCCACGCCATCTGCGCAGCAAACCCGAGAGCCGCCAAATGCTCTGCACCCAGATAAAACGCAGCACCAGCAACACCAGGAAGATCGCCACCACGTCGAGGCAGCGATACAACAACGTCGGCCACAGCGTCGGCTCATGGCTCACCACCGCCTTGATGATGTCCGGCAGTTGCAACCCCAGCAGCAGGAAGATCAAGCCGTTGAAGGCAAACTCCAGCAGCGACCAGACGCTGCGATTGAGCAAGCGCGTGCTGGTCTGGCGCGGCAGCAGGTCGAGCCAGCTTTGCATCATGCCCGCCGCCACCGCCGACAAAATCCCCGATGCGCCCAGACGCTCGGCCAGCACATACGCGGCAAACGGCAGCAGCAACATGAACACCACATGGGTCGCGGGGTCGTCCCAACCCCGGGCGATCATCCAGGTGCGCAAGCGGCCCACCAGCCAGCTCAGCGCCACGCCAACGGCCAGGCCACCGAGCGCCACCAGCACAAAGGTGAGGCTGGCATCCGCCAGGGAAAATACCCCGGTCAACGCCGCCGCCAGGGCAAACTTGAAGGTCACCAGGCCCGACGCGTCGTTCATCAACGCCTCGCCTTGAAGCATATGCATCAGCGGCGTGGGCAACCGGTTCTGGGAAATGGCCGACACCGCCACGGCATCCGTCGGCGACAACACCGCCGCCAGGGCGAAGGCCACCGGCAGCGGGATCGTCGGCAATATCCAGTGAATGAAGTAGCCAGCACCGACGACTGTAAACAGCACCAGCCCCACCGCCAACGTCAGAATCGGCCCGCGCAGCCGCCACAATTCACGCTTGGGCATGCGCCAGCCATCGGAAAACAACAGCGGCGGCAGGAACAGGAACAGGAACAACTCCGGGTCCAGCGCCACATGCAGCCCCAGCGTGGGCCAGGCCAGCAAGCCGCCCGCAGCGATCTGCACCAAGGGCAACGGCAACGGAATGACACGCCCGACCAGACGCGAAACGCTGACCAGCATCAGCAGGATAAGAACGGTGTAGGCGGTTTGCATAACGCGGGGTTCCCGGACAATCGACTTGCGAAGACACACTTGAGGCAACGACTGGCCGTTGAAGTGCCATATTCCCCGGCTATATTAGCGGCCTGGCCGGCGCCTGGCATTTGCACATAAGTCGCACGCCGGCGTGACGAGCGGCACCACAGGCCGCCGGTCGTGGCATAATCCGTGACCTTTCGTTTCCGTTGGTCCAAAGGGGGGCAATTCCTTGACCGCTTCAAGCAAAACCTTGCACCTTTTCGGCATCAAAGCCTGCGACACCATGAAAAAGGCGCGCACCTGGCTCGATGAGCACGCTGTGAGCTATGAGTTCCACGACTACAAAACGGCCGGTATCGACCGCGAACACTTGACCCAATGGTGCAACGAGCACGGTTGGCAGGTGGTTTTGAACCGTGCGGGCACCACCTTTCGCAAACTCGAAGACGAACGCAAAGCCGATCTCGATCAGTCGAAAGCCATTGAATTGATGCTCGCACAACCCTCGATGATCAAGCGCCCGGTGCTCGATCTCGGTGACAGAACCCTGATTGGCTTCAAGCCAGATGTTTATTCGGCGGCCCTCAAGTAGGCCAGCCCTTTCCATTTTTGTAGAGGTAACAGCATGTCCAATTCCCTGTTCAGCCTGGGCTTCGGCGTCGGCACTCAGAACCGCCAAGGTGCTTGGCTGGAAGTGTTTTACGCACAACCGTTGCTCAACCCGTCGGCAGAAATCGTCGCAGCCATCGCGCCGATCCTCGGCTACACCGAAGGCAACCAGGCGATCACCTTCACCGTCGCCCAGGCCCTGCAACTGGCCGACGCACTCAAAGGCGTCGATGCCACCCAGGCCGCCCTGCTCAGCCGCCTGGCCGAAAGCCACACCCCGCTGGTCGCCACCCTGCTGGCCGAAGACGCCGCGCTGACCTCCACGCCTGAGGCCTACCTCAAGCTGCACCTGCTGTCCCATCGCCTGGTCAAGCCCCACGGCCTGAGCCTGGCCGGCGTGTTCCCGCAACTGCCAAACGTCGCGTGGACCAGCCAGGGCGCCATCGACATCAGCGAACTGGCCGAACGCCAGCTCGAAGCGCGCCTGCGTGGCGAGCTGCTGGAAGTGTTCTCGGTGGACAAGTTCCCAAAAATGACCGACTACGTGGTCCCGGCCGGCGTGCGTATCGCTGACGCCGCGCGTCTGCGCCTGGGCGCCTACGTGGGCGAAGGCACCACCGTGATGCACGAAGGTTTCGTCAACTTCAACGCGGGCACCGAAGGTCCGGGCATGATCGAAGGCCGTGTGTCGGCTGGCGTGTTCGTCGGCAAGGGCTCGGACCTGGGCGGCGGTTGCTCCACCATGGGCACCCTGTCGGGCGGCGGCAACATCGTGATCAAGGTCGGCGAAGGCTGCCTGATCGGCGCCAACGCCGGTATCGGTATCCCATTGGGCGACCGCAACACCGTGGAATCGGGCCTGTACGTCACCGCCGGGACCAAGGTCGCGCTGCTCGACGAACAGAACCAACTGGTCAAGGTGGTCAAGGCACGCGACCTGGCCGGCCAGCCGGACCTGCTGTTCCGCCGCAACTCCGAGACCGGTGCCGTGGAGTGCAAAACCCACAAATCGGCCATCGAATTGAACGAAGCGCTGCACGCTCACAACTAAGCAGCCACTCGATGCCCCTAGCGGGCCCCGATCCTGGGGCTCGCTTATACGAGTCTTGAACACCATGCTAGTGCCCTCTTCCTGGCGCGCCGATTTCCCGGCCATCGCCACCCTGCAACGGCAAGACCAGACCTACCTGGACAACGCCGCCACCACGCAAAAGCCCCAGGCCTTGTTGGATGCCATCAGCCATTACTACGCCAATGGCGCAGCCAATGTGCACCGTGCCCAGCATTTGCCGGGCGCCCATGCGACCCAGGCGTTCGAAGACAGCCGCAGCAAGGTCGCCCAGTGGTTGAACGCAGGAGACAGCGGGCAGATCGTGTTCACCCACGGCGCAACCTCTGCGCTGAACCTCTTGGCCTACGGCCTGGAGCATCTATTCAATGCGGGCGATGAGATTGTCATCAGCGCCCTGGAACACCACGCCAACCTGCTGCCCTGGCAGCAACTGGCCAAACGCCGCGCCCTGGAGCTGGTGGTATTGCCCCTTGGCGATGACGGCGTGATTGACCTCGCGGCCGCCGCCAAGCTGATCGGCCCGCGCACGCGCCTGCTGGCGGTGAGCCAGCTGTCCAACGTGCTCGGTGCCTGGCAGCCGCTGGAAGCGTTGCTCGCCCTGGCCCAACCCCATGGGGCCCTGACCGTCATCGACGGCGCCCAAGGCATCGTCCATGGTCGCCATGACGTACAGACCCTGGGCTGCGACTTCTACGTGTTTTCCAGCCACAAGCTCTACGGCCCGGACGGCGTCGGCGTGCTGTTTGGTCGTAACGAAGCCCTGCATCACCTGCGCCACTGGCAGTTTGGCGGCGAGATGGTGCAGAACGCCGATTACCACAACGCCAGCTTTCGCCCGGCGCCACTGGGTTTCGAAGCCGGCACGCCGCCGATTGCCAGCGTGATCGGGCTGGGCGCCAGCCTGGACTACCTGAGTTCGCTGGATCAGCAGGCCGTGATCGCCCATGAAGCCGCGTTGCATGACTATCTGCTGCGCGGCCTCAACGCGCGCAATGGCCTGCGGGTGCTGGGCGCGCCGCAGGTGGCGCTGGTCAGTTTTGTCGTCGAAGGCGTGCACAACGCCGACCTTGCGCACCTGCTCACCGAGCAAGGCATTGCCGTACGCGCCGGGCATCATTGTGCGATGCCGCTGCTCAAGGCGATGCAGTTGTCGGGGGCGATCCGCGTATCCCTGGCGCTGTATAACGATTCCGACGACCTGGAGCGCTTTTTTGAGGCGCTGGATCAGGCGCTGGATATGTTGCGATGAGTTTGCCCGTCGATGCAGTGGCAGCGCTTGAAGCGTTCCAGGCCGTGGGTAGCTGGGAGCAGCGTGCGCGGATGCTGATGCAATGGGGTGAGCGCATGCCTGCCCTGGCTGCTGAAGATAAGGTCGAGGCCAACCTGGTGCAGGGCTGCGAAAGCCTGGTGTGGTTGGTGGGGCGTTTGCAGGATGGGTATTGGCAGTTTGCTGCGGCCAGTGATGCGCGGTTGATTCGCGGCTTGGTGGCGTTGTTGCTGGTGCGGGTGAATGGGTTGTCGGCTGCCGAGTTGCAGGCCGTGGACTTGCCTGACTGGTTCAATCAACTGGGCCTTTCCCGCCAGTTGTCACCCTCGCGCAGCAACGGCCTGAACGCCGTCTTGCAGCGCATGCGAGAACTAAGTCGTACGCAAGACTAAATGTGGGAGCTGGCTTGCCTGCGATAGCATCACCTCGGTTTGACTGACACACCGAGGCGCCTGCATCGCAGGCAAGCCAGCTCCCACACAAGCCAGCTCCCACATTTTGAAGGGTGCAAGTTTCCAGAATTAAGCAGGCTTGACCCGCTCCGAAGGCCGGCGCACCCCAGCGACAATCTTGTCCACCGCCTTGGTTGCCGCCACCATGCCAAAGGTCGCGGTCACCATCATCACTGCACCAAACCCACCGGCGCAGTCCAGCTTCACCCCATCCCCGACAAAACTCTTCTGCAAGCAAATGCTGCCGTCCGGCTTGGGATAGCGCAGCTGCTCGGTGGAAAACACGCACGGCACGCTGTAATGACGGGTCACGGTGCGCGAGAAACCATAATCGCGACGCAGGGTGGAGCGCACTTTGGAGGCCAGCGGATCGTTGAACGTCCGGTTCAGGTCGCACACCTGGATCAACGTCGGGTCGATCTGCCCGCCGGCGCCGCCCGTGGTGATGATCTGGATCTTGCGGCGCTTGCACCAGGCGATCAGCGCAGCCTTGGCGTTGACGGCGTCGATGCAGTCGATCACGCAGTCGATGTTCGGCGTGATGTACTCGGCCATGGTGTCGCGGGTGACGAAGTCCGCCACCGCATGCACCGTGCACTCCGGGTTGATGCCACGCAGGCGCTCGGCCATGACCTCGACCTTGGGTTTGCCCACGGTGCTGTCCAGCGCATGCAACTGGCGGTTGCTGTTGCTGACACACACGTCATCCAGGTCAAACAGCGAAATCTCGCCCACACCGCAACGGGCGATGGCTTCCGCCGCCCAGGAGCCCACACCGCCGACGCCGACGATCGCCACATGGGCCGCTTTCAAGCGTTCCAGGCCTTCAATGCCATACAAGCGGGCGACGCCTGCAAACCGTGGATCTTCTGTGCTCATGACCATTACCCCAAAAACCGGCGCGCATTATGGGCTACACAGCGGCAAGTTTTAAGCTACAAGTTACAAGTTAAGAACTTAGATAGGCTTTCGCTGACTAACGTCCGGCTTTTCTCTGCTTGCTGTACGCTCAGGGAAGCGCCGGTGTAGGATGCGCGCCGTTCGGCGTAGGCCGACACCTCTTTTCGTTCCACACCCTTTGGAACCCGAAATAGCCATGGCATCGCGTAAATTTGGACTCAACCTGGTGATCGTGCTGGCAATCGCCGCGCTGTTCACCGGCTTCTGGGCGCTTATCAACCGCCCGGTCACCACCCCCAACTGGCCTGAACAGATCTCCGGTTTTTCCTACTCGCCGTTCCAACAAGGCCAGTACCCGCAGAAAAACCAGTTCCCGACTGACG
Organism: Pseudomonas sp. 18.1.10; assembly: GCF_024655625.1. Classification (NCBI taxonomy): domain Bacteria; kingdom Pseudomonadati; phylum Pseudomonadota; class Gammaproteobacteria; order Pseudomonadales; family Pseudomonadaceae; genus Pseudomonas; species Pseudomonas sp. 18.1.10. The sequence goes on along the minus strand of NZ_JANLGL010000182.1, from coordinate 2,579 downwards.
ACCAGATGCGCCAGGACCTGGCGATCATGAGCAAGCTGACGGACAACATCCGTACCTACTCGGTCGACGGCACCCTGGGCGACATCCCCAAGCTGGCCGAAGAGTTCGGCCTGCGCGTGACCCTGGGGATCTGGATCAGCCCGGACCTGGAACGCAACGAGCGAGAAATCCAGCGCGCCATCGAAATCGCCAACAACTCGCGCAGCGTGGTGCGGGTTGTGGTGGGTAACGAAGCGGTATTCCGTAAAGACATCACCCCAGAAGCGCTGATTGTGCTGCTGGATCGGGTGCGCGCCGCCGTCAAAGTGCCGGTCACGACCTCCGAGCAATGGGACATCTGGGAAAAGAACCCACAGCTGGCCAAGCACGTCGACCTGATCGCCGCGCACATCCTGCCGTTCTGGGAATACATTCCGATGGACAAGGCCGGCCAGTACGTACTCGACCGCGCCAAGGACCTGAAGAAACTGTTCCCGAAAAAGCCGCTGTTGCTGTCGGAGGTTGGCTGGCCGAGCAACGGCCGCATGCGCGGTGGCAATGAAACGTCCCCGGCCGACCAGGCGATTTACCTACGCACACTGGTGAACAAACTCAATCGCCAGGGCTACAACTACTTCGTGATCGAGGCCTTCGACCAGCCGTGGAAAGTCAGCGATGAAGGCTCGGCCGGCGCTTACTGGGGCGTGTTCAACGCCGCACGCCAGCAGAAATTCAACTTTGAAGGGCCCGTGGTCGCCATCCCGCAATGGCGCGTACTCGCCATCGGCTCGGTGGTGCTCGCCCTGCTGTCGCTGACCCTGCTGATGATCGACGGCTCGGCCCTGCGCCAGCGTGGCCGCACGTTCCTGACCTTTATCGCGTTCCTCTGCGGTTCGGTGCTGGTGTGGATCGGTTACGACTACAGCCAGCAATACAGCACCTGGTTCAGTGTCACCGTGGGCGTTCTCTTGGCGCTCGGCGCCCTTGGCGTGTTTATCGTGTTGCTGACCGAAGCCCATGAGTTGGCGGAAGCGGTGTGGACCCACAAGCGTCGGCGTGAATTCCTGCCGGTCGAAGGGGACTCGGACTACCGCCCGAAAGTGTCGATCCACGTGCCCTGCTACAACGAGCCGCCGGAGATGGTCAAACAGACCCTCGACGCCCTCGCGGCCCTCGATTACCCGGACTACGAAGTCCTCATCATCGACAACAACACCAAAGACCCAGCCGTTTGGGAACCGGTGCGCGACTACTGCGAAACCCTCGGCCCGCGCTTCAAGTTCTTCCACGTCGCGCCCCTGGCCGGTTTCAAGGGTGGCGCGTTGAACTACCTGCTGCCGCACACCGCCAAGGATGCCGAAGTGATCGCGGTTATCGACTCGGACTACTGCGTGTCGCCCAACTGGCTCAAGCACATGGTGCCGCACTTCGCCGACCCTAAAATCGCCGTGGTGCAGTCGCCGCAAGACTACCGCGACCAGAACGAAAGCACCTTCAAGAAGCTCTGCTACGCGGAATACAAGGGTTTCTTCCATATCGGCATGGTCACCCGCAACGACCGTGACGCGATCATCCAGCACGGCACCATGACCATGACCCGGCGCTCGGTGCTCGAAGAACTCGGCTGGGCCGACTGGTGCATCTGTGAAGACGCCGAACTGGGCCTACGGGTATTCGAGAAAGGCCTGTCGGCGGCGTATTACCACGACAGCTACGGCAAGGGCCTGATGCCGGACACCTTTATCGACTTCAAGAAACAGCGTTTCCGCTGGGCCTACGGCGCGATCCAGATCATCAAGCGCCACACCGCCAGCCTGTTGCGCGGCAAGGACACCGAGCTGACCCGTGGCCAGCGCTACCACTTCCTCGCGGGCTGGTTGCCGTGGGTGGCGGACGGCATGAACATCTTCTTCACCGTGGGCGCCCTGTTGTGGTCGGCGGCGATGATTATCGTGCCGACGCGGGTCGATCCGCCGCTGCTGATTTTCGCGATCCCGCCGTTGGCGTTGTTCGTGTTCAAGGTGGGCAAGATCGTGTTCCTGTACCGTCGCGCCGTGGGCGTGAACCTCAAGGACGCGTTCTGCGCGGCCCTGGCGGGCCTGGCGTTGTCCCACACCATCGCCAAGGCGGTGCTGTATGGCTTCTTCACCAGCAGTATTCCGTTCTTTCGCACACCGAAAAACGCGGATAACCACGGTTTCTGGGTGGCGATTTCCGAAGCCCGCGAAGAAATGTTCATCATGCTGCTGTTGTGGGGCGCCGCGCTGGGGATCTATCTGGTCCAGGGCCTGCCGAGCAATGACATTCGCTTCTGGGTGGTGATGTTGCTGGTGCAGTCGCTGCCGTATGTGGCGGCGTTGATTATGGCGTTCCTGTCTTCGCTGCCGAAACCTTCGGTAGCGGCGGAGCCCGCACCCGCGGCGTAAAAACTTGCGCAATGCACTAAACGGCGGCCTCTGGCCGCCGTTTTGCTATAAGATAACGGCCGTTTTGCAAGTCTTAGCCTGTGCCAATGCCTTATGTGGAACAGGGCTTTTGTGGGAGCGGGCTTGCTCGCGAATGCGGTGTGTCAGCCACACATGAGTTGACTGACCCACCAC
>NZ_JANLGL010000181.1:0-11089 GCF_024655625.1 Pseudomonas sp. 18.1.10 | reverse complement strand
AGCGGTGGATCAGCCCACACATCTGTCACTGATAGACCGCATTCGCGGGCAAGCCCGCTCCCACAGGGGGATGGGGTGCTCAAATCAAATGGCGTTGTCCAGGCAGCACAACAAACGCTCGACCGTATGCGCCAGCGGCCCGGAGTTATCCAGCACAAACAACCCTGACACATTGCCGGCGATCAGCTCTGCGGTGAACTGCGCATTGCGCGCCAGGCGCGCCTCAATGTCCGCCAACGATTCACGCCCACGGGCAATCAAGCGCTGGTGCAACACCGCCTGATCCACCGTCAGCAACAACACCAACAAGTTCGGATAACGCGCGCGGGTCTGGGCCAGGTGCGCGCGGGAGCCGTTGAGCAGCACGTCGTCCCCGGCCGCCAGCCAGTCGTCGATTTCCCGCGGGATGCCATAACACAAGCCATTGGCCTGCCAGCTCAGGGCAAACGCGCCCTCGGCTTGCATCGCGGCAAACTGCGCCGGGCTCACGCCTTGCGCGGCCTCGCCCACCGCCTCTGCCGAGCGGGTGATGACGCGGCGCACAATGCGGCAACCACGCTCGGCCAAGCGCGGGCGCGCGGCGTCCAACAGGCTGTCCTTGCCCGAACCCGATGGCCCTATGAGATAGATCAACCTGCCTGCCATGCACACACCCTCTTTACCTGTTGCCGGTCAGCCCGCCGGCGGCGGCCACTTTACAGCAGCGCACCGGTGGGCAGCGCCATGGGGTGGAAATTTTCCAGCACCAGCCGCTCGCCGTTCGGCAGTTGCCAATCGTAGAAGTCCGAGAAGTCCCCACGCGCCAGACCACGGATCACCTTGGCCACAAAACCATGGGCCACCAGCAACACCGTGCCCGATGGATGGCGTGCCGCCAGTTCGGTCAAGCCTTGGTGTACACGGGCAACCACTTCGGCGATCGACTCACCGCCCGTGGGCCCAACCGCCCATTGCCGGGTGATGTTCTGCGCCCACAGCTGCGGATACTGCGCCTGGGCTTGCGCTTGGGTCAGGCCCTCGAATACGCCCACATCGCGTTCGCGGAAGCTGTCCATGGTCACGGGTTCAAGGCGCAACGCCTGGTTCAGGATCTGCGCGGTTTGCTGGGCGCGCAAGCGTGGGGAGACGATCAGTGCGTCGATGCTGGCGGGTAGTTTTTGGCTGAGGGATAAGGCTTGTTCGCGACCGCGCTCGGTCAGTTCCGGGTCGAGCGCGCCGAGGTAGCGGTGTTCGGCGTTGGCCCAGGTTTCGCCGTGGCGTACGACGTGTAGGTGCATGAGGTCCATCTCGCGGGTCTGTGGGTGAAGGAGATCCCTGTGGGAGCTGGCTTGCCTGCGATAGCGGTATTCCTGCAATGAATTCGGCGCCTGATACACCGCCATCGCGGGCAAGCCCGGCTCCCACAGTGGATCGTTATTGAACGGGAGAGAGTGTTTCAAAGGCATGAAAAAGGCGACCCAAAGGTCGCCTTTTGTCATTGCGCGTACTTTTTGCTGAGCCCCGGCGGCACACCCTGCACATTGGTCTCTTCCCACGGCCCGTTCGGGCTGATGGAGCGGCTCCAGCCGTTGCTCCAGCGGTAATACGTGCGCTGGCGGTAGAAGGTATCGGGCTGGTCTTCCAGCACGTAGACCTTCATGGCGCCATCCCAGTGGCTCGCCGCGCCCGGTGGAGGGGCGAAGGTCGGTGAAGAGGTTGGCACCGGTTTTTTCGGCGGCGCCGTCACCGGGGTGCTGGGCCTGGTGCTCGGCTGCGTCGCCGGGCCCGACGGCGGGATGGTCGGGCCGGTCGGCGCGGGAGGTGGCCGGTGGACCGCACAAGCACTCAAGCCCAATACCAGGCTGAGCAAGGTGATACGTGCGAATGCGGTCATGGGCGTTTCCTCGAAATTACTTATCCGGACTGTCGATGGTCAGCTGCTGCAGCGCAGTGGTGGTGCTGGCCAAGGGTTGGCTGCGGCCGATCCACTCGCCAGCGGTCGGAAGACCGGCCCGGGATATGCGCGCAACCAGTTGGACTTCGGCGAAGTTCGACAGTTTCAACTGCGGCATCATTGCGTCGGCATCGCCCAGCTCGACGGTGATCGGCAGTTCCGCGACGGTGACGCGCTTGGCCGCCAACGGTGCCGGCGGGCCGGACACGGCGCGGGCGAAGATGAACACGCTGTCGCCTGGCAGAGCCTTGGCTTTGACGTCCGGCGCCAGGTCCACGCGAACCTTGAGCAAGGCTTTTTGCGCGACGCTGCCACCGCTCTCTTTAAGCTTGTCGGCGGCGCGGTCGATGCCACCTTGCAGCGCGGCGCGGGAGCCATCTTCGGCGGGCAGTTGCGCCAGCAGGCGGCTCCAGTAGTCGATCGCTTCTTGGTAGCGCTGGCCTTCAAAGGCGGCGATACCCAGCAGGCCGAGGCTGGTGACTTCCTTGGGGTCCAGCTTCAGCGCTTCGTCGGTCAGCGCTTGAACCTTGGGTGACCACTGTTTGTTGTCGGCAAAGTACTGCGCCTGGGCCCACTGGCCGAGCAGTTCCGGCTGGCGCCCGGCCAGGGCCGCAGCGCGTTCGAAGACCTTGGCCGCGTCTGCCGCGCGGTCCTGGGCCATGTAGGCGCGACCGAGGAAGTACAAGCCTTCCGGCGAGTCCGGCTGGGCGATGGCGGCGCGTTCCAGGCGCTGGGTCATGTCTTCCATGGACACCGGCGGCTGGGAGAATTCGCGGGTCAGCTCAACCTTGTCGCTGGCGCCGAAATGCAGGTACAGGCTCACGCCCAACACCGGCACCAGGAACGCGGCGAGCAACGACAACGGTTTGCCCAGGCGCGATTCGCGGGGCTTTTCCACGCCTTCGGTGTCGGCCAGCAATTCACGCGCGGCTTCGGCGCGGCCGGTGTCGAGTTGGGCGGCGTTGAGCACGCCTTCGTCTTGCTGCACTTGCAGCTCGGCGACGCGTTCCTGATACAGCGCCACGTTCAGCGCGGTGCGATCCTCTTCGCGCTGGGCGCGGCGGCCGCGCAGGACAGGGATCAACAGGAAACTCAGGGCAATCAGAAGCAGCAAGCCGGCTGCGAGCCAGAAATCAATCATCAGTCTTGGTGTCCAGCAATTGGTCGAGGCGTTTACGCTCTTCGGGGGACAGCGCGTCGGAGCCGTCAGTCGGCGCGGCGCGGCGGCGGCGGATGATGACGGCCATCACCACCACACCGCTCAGCAGCAGCCCGGCAGGGCCGAACCAGAGCAGCGCGGTCTTGGCGGTGAGCGCCGGTTTGTAGCGCACGAAGTCACCGTAGCGGTCGACCATGAAGTCGATGATCTGCTGGTTGTCCTTGCCCTCCCCCAACATGCGGAAGATCTCGCGGCGCAGGTCGGTGGCGATGGGCGCGTTGGAGTCGGCGATGTCCTGGTTCTGGCACTTGGGGCAGCGCAGTTCCTTGGTCAAGTCGCGGAAACGCTCGCGCTCGGCGTCGTTGGCAAATTCGTAGGTGTCGATGGCGGCGTGGGCCACGCCGGCCAGGCCCAGCGCCAACACAGCGGCAGCTAACAGACGCTTCATGGCTTGGCCTCATCCACCAGCGCCTGGTACTTGGCGGCCAGTTGCTCACGCCACACCACCTCGTCGATCACGCCGACGTACTTGTCGCGGATCACGCCCTTGGCATCGATAAAGAAGGTTTCCGGGGCGCCGTACACGCCGAGGTTGAGGCCGAGGTTGCCGTCCTCATCGCGGATGTCCAGCTGGTATGGATTGTGGAACTCCGCCAGCCACTTCAAGGCGGCGGCGTTGTCGTCCTTGTAGTTGATGCCGTAGATCACCACGCCTTTCTCGGCCAGTTTGTTGAGCACCGGGTGTTCGACACGGCACGAGATGCACCAGGTGCCCCACACGTTGACCAACGCCGGTTTGCCCAGCAGGTCGGCCTGGGTCAGGGTTTTGTCGCCCTGCACGGTGGGCAGGCTGAACGCCGGGAACGGCTTGCCGATCATCGCCGACGGCAGCTCGGACGGGTCCAGGTAGAGGCCGCGATACAAGACCACCGCACCCAGCAGAAATACGATCAGGGGGATCGCCATCAACCAACGTTTCATACCGCCGCTCCCTGCATGCCGAGGGCTTCACGCACCCGGCTCTTGACCTTGACCCGATAACGCCGATCCAGCGCCGCCAGCAAACCACCAAAACCGGTGAGCAGGCCGCCGAACCAGATCCAGCGCACAAACGGCTTCACATGCACGCGCACCGCCCAGGCACCGTCGCCCAGGGGTTCACCGAGGGCCACATAGAGGTCGCGGGTGAAACCGGCGTCGATGCCGGCTTCGGTCATCATCGAACTCTGCACGGTGTACAGGCGTTTTTCCGGGTGCAGCACCGCCACTTCCTTGCCGTTGCGCACGACGCGCACGGTGCCTTTGTCTGACGTGAAGTTCGGCCCTTCGAAGTGCTTGGCGCCTTCAAAGATGAAGTGGTAACCGGCCAGGTCCATGGACTCGCCCGGCGCCAGGCGCAGGTCGCGCTCGGCGCTGTTCTGGCTGGACAGCACCACGCCAAGGGCGCACACGGCGATGCCGATGTGGGCGATCTGCATGCCCCAGTAGCTGCGGGTCAGGCTTGGCAAGCCCTTGAGCAAACCTTTGTGGCGAGTCTTGTCGAAGATGTCGCGCACGCCGGCCAGCAACACCCAGGCGGCGAGCAGGAAGGTGGCGAGTACGGCCCAGTTGAAGTCGCCATAGGCGAAACCGGCGATCACCGCCAGGGCCACGCTGCCGAGCAATACCGGGGCGAGCATGCCCAGCAGCCATTTCACCGGGGTGTCTTTCCAGCGCACCAGCACGCCAACGGCCATCACCACCATCAACAGGCCCATCAACGGGATAAACAGCGCGTTGAAATACGGCGGGCCGACGGACAGCTTGGCGCCGCTCAGCGCATCCAGCACCAACGGATACAGGGTGCCAAGCAGGATCATCGACGCGGCCACCACCAGCACCAGGTTGTTGCCCAGCAGCAGGGTTTCCCGCGACCACAGGTTGAAGCCGACCTGGCTCTTGACCACCGGCGCGCGCAGGGCGAACAGGGTCAGGGAACCACCCACCACAAACAGCAGGAAGATCAGGATGAAGATGCCCCGCGCCGGGTCGGACGCGAACGCATGCACCGAGGTCAACACGCCCGAACGCACGAGGAAAGTCCCGAGCAGGCTGAGGGAAAACGCCGCGATGGCCAGCAGCACGGTCCAGCTCTTGAACACGCCACGTTTTTCGGTGACGGCCAGCGAGTGAATCAACGCCGTGCCCACCAGCCACGGCATGAAGGACGCGTTTTCCACCGGGTCCCAGAACCACCAGCCGCCCCAGCCGAGTTCGTAATAGGCCCACCACGAACCGAGGGTGATACCGATGCCGAGGAAGGCCCAGGCGACAATGGTCCACGGCCGCGACCAGCGCGCCCACGCCGCATCCAGGCGCCCACCGAGCAAGGCGGCGATGGCGAAGGCGAAGGCCACCGAGAAACCCACGTAACCCATGTAGAGCATTGGCGGGTGCACGATCAGGCCGATGTCTTGCAGGAGCGGGTTGAGGTCGTGCCCGTTGGTCGGGATCTGCGGCAGGATGCGGCTGAACGGGTTGGAGGTCATGATAAGGAACAGCAGGAAGCCGATGCTAATCATGCCCATCACCGCCAGCACCCGGGCCAGCATGACTTGCGGCAGTTGGCGCGAGAACACCGACACGGCGAAGGTCCAGCCGCCGAGGATCAGCGCCCACAACAGCAACGAACCTTCGTGGGCACCCCACACGGCGCTGAACTTGTAGTACCAGGGCAAGGCGGTGTTGGAGTTGTTCGCCACATAGCTGACGGAAAAGTCGTCGGTCATAAAGGCGTAGGTCAGGCAACCAAACGCGAACAGCAGGAAGGCAAACTGGCCCCAGGCGGCCGGCTGCGCCAGGCTCATCCACAGGCGGTCACCGCGCCAGGCGCCGAGCAACGGCACCACGGCTTGCACGATGGCGAAGCACAGGGCGAGGATCATCGCCAACTGGCCGAGTTCGGGAATAAACAAAGCGGCGTTCATGACTCAACCCTCCTTGGCGGGGGTGGGGGCGGACTGGCCGCTGTCCTTGAGGGCTTTGGTCACCTCGGGCGGCATGTATTTTTCATCGTGCTTGGCCAGCACTTCATCGGCCACCACCACGCCGTCGGCGTTGAGCTTGCCCAGGGCGACGATGCCCTGGCCTTCGCGGAACAGGTCCGGGAGGATGCCGCGGTAGCTGATGGTCACGGACTTGCTGAAGTCGGTGACCACGAAGGTGACGTCGAGGGAATCGCCGGAGCGCTTCAAGGAGCCGGCCTCGACCATGCCGCCGGCGCGGATGCGCGTGTCCAGCGGGGCTTCGCCATTGGCGATCTGGGTCGGGGTGTAGAACAGGTTGATGTTCTGTTGCAGGGCGCTCAAGGCCAGGGCCACGGCAATGCCGACGCCGGCCAGGATGGCCAGGATAATCAACAGACGCTTTCTACGCAGCGGATTCACTTTTCGGTCTCCCGGCGCAGACGACGCGCCTCTTGTTGCAGGTAACGCTTGCGCGCCAGGATCGGCGCGGCGACGTTGAGGGCCAGCACTGCCAGGCAGATGCCATAGGCCGTCCACACGTACAGGCCGTGGTGGCCCATGGCGAGAAAATCACTGAACGAAGCAAAACTCATCCGCGCGCTCCCAGGCTGTGTTGCACTTCGGCCTTGACCCAACTGGCACGGGCTTCGCGCTTGAGCACTTCGAGGCGCATGCGCAGCAGCAGCACGGCGCCGAAGAAGCAGTAGAACCCCAGCACCATCAACAGCAGAGGTGCCCACATTTCCACGGGCATCGCCGGTTTTTCGGTGAGGGTGAAGGTGGCGCCCTGGTGCAGGGTGTTCCACCACTCCACCGAGTACTTGATGATCGGGATGTTGATTACGCCGACGATGGCCAGCACCGCGCAGGCCTTGGCGGCGCTGTCACGATTACTGATGGCGTTGCCCAAGGCAATCAGACCGAAGTACAGGAACAGCAGGATCAGCATGGACGTTAGTCGCGCATCCCACACCCACCACGAGCCCCAGGTCGGCTTGCCCCAGATCGCACCGGTGACCAGCGCCACGGCGGTCATCCACGCGCCGATGGGCGCGGCGCATTGCAGGGCGACGTCGGCCAGTTTCATCTTCCACACCAGGCCGACGATGCCGCACACGGCGAGCATCACATAGCAGGACTGGGCCAGCATCGCGGCGGGCACGTGGATATAGATGATGCGAAAGCTGTTGCCTTGCTGATAGTCCGGCGGCGCGAAGGCCAGGCCCCAGACCAGGCCGATGCCGATCAGCAGCACGGCGAAGAGGCTCAACCACGGCAGCAGTTTGCCACTGATGCCGTAGAACCATTTGGGCGAGCCGAGCTTGTGAAACCAGGTCCAGTTCATTGCTGTTTCCATCACGGTTGCTGCTTGTCGATGCAAGCAGCTTAGGGTCTTTACTGGCTAACGCTTAGCCAGACCTCATTATTCGCCGACGCTGATCTTCAGGCCGGCCGCTATCGCAAAAGGTGTCAGGGTTACCGCCAGGGCGGTCAGGCTGCCAAGCCACAAGAGGTAACCCGTCGCCGGCATGCCCATCAGCGCGGCTTGCAACGCACCGCTACCGAGGATCAACACCGGGATATACAAAGGCAGAATCAACAGGGCCAGCAACAGGCCGCCGCGCTTCAAACCCACGGTCAACGCGGCGCCCACCGCCCCCAGCAAGCTGAGGACCGGCGTACCGAGCAACAGGCTCAGCAGCAGGATCGGCAGGCATTCCGTGGGCAGGCCGAGCATCATCGCCAGCAGCGGCGAAAGCAAGACCAGCGCCAGGCCGGAAAACGCCCAGTGTGCCAGTACCTTGGCCAGGACCAGTAGTGGCAAGGGGTGCGACGAAAGGACCCACTGCTCCAGGGAACCGTCCTCGAAATCACTGCGAAACAGCCCGTCCAGCGAGAGCAGCACGGACAAAAGCGCCGCCACCCACACCAGTCCCGGCGACAAGGTTTGCAACAGTTTAGTCTCGGGACCGACCGCCAACGGGAACAAGGCGATGACGATGGCGAAGAACACCAGCGGGTTGGCCAGCTCGGCCGGGCGCCGACACAACAGCCGCGCTTCGCGGGCCACCAACAGGGCGAAGACACTCATGCTGACCACCGTCCCAGATCGAGGTCGCGGTAACCGGCGGGCATGCGCGCCAGGGTGTGGTGCGTGGTAAGGACGACCAGGCCGCCCTTCTCACAATGCTGGGCCAGGTGTGCTTCCAACTGGGCGACGCCCTGTTTGTCGAGGGCGGTGAAGGGTTCGTCGAGAATCCACAGCGGCGGGCCCGGCAGGTACAAGCGGGCCAGGGCCACGCGGCGCTGCTGGCCGGCGGATAGAGTGTGGCAAGGCACGTCTTCAAAACCCTTGAGGCCGACGGCGGCCAGGGCCTGCCAGATGGCGTCACGGGACGCAGGATGATGCAGGGCGCTGAGCCAGCTGAGGTTTTCTTCGGCGGTGAGCACGTCCTTGATCCCGGCGGCGTGGCCGATCCAGATCAGGTTGCGGGCAAGCGTGGTGCGTTGTTCGTGGAGGGGCTTGCCGTTGAGTCGCACCTCTCCGGCCGTGGGTTGCATCAACCCGGCCAGCAGGCGCAGCAAACTGGTCTTGCCGCTGCCGTTGGGTCCGCTGATTTGCACCATGTCGCCGCCCGTCAGCCGCAGTTCGAGGTGCTCGAACAGCAGGCGCAGGTCGCGTTCACAGGAGAGCGCTACGGCTTCTAGAAGAGGGCTGGTCAAAAGATCGCGGGCCTTTACGGTTCAAGTCGGCGGTGCAGCGGCCGTTAAAGAGAAGTGCACAATAACGGCTTCGGCGACCGATTTTAGAGAGCTGGATCAAATAGTTGTGAGGTTTTTAGCGCTCTCTTTGCAGACGGGCCGCATTATACATGCGATGCCCTACTCTAAAGAGGGCAATTTCCTTCAAGACGGCGCGCGCGATGACCGGTGAGATCAACCTTCCTACGCTTCCACCTGCTACGGCAACCGGGCCCAGCCCTGCGCCGGCCACCGGTGAATTGCTGAAACTGCTGGAACCGCAGATTGGCTTGATCGCCCCGGGAAAAACCGTGAATGCCGAGGTCATCGCCCTGAAACAAGGCGGTGAAGCCTTTCAACTGCTGCTCAAGTTGACCCTGGAAAGCGGGCGCCAGACCCTGGTGCAAGCCAGCAGTGCGCAGCCCTTGCCCCTGGGCAGCAATGTCGCGGTGAGCCAGACCCCCGCCGGCAACCTGACCCTCAGCCTGCAACAAGCCTTGAGCGCCAATGTGGCCGCCCTGACCCGTATCGACACCAGCAAAATACCCGAAGGCACGCTGTTGCAAGCCAAGGTGCTGACCACCCAGATGCTGCCCCAGGGCACAGCGCAACCGGCGATCTACCGCTCGCTGGTGACCGTGCTCAACAACGCCCTGGCCGGTGCCACGCTGACCCTGGAAAGCCCGCAGCCGCTGCGGGTCGGCAGCTTGCTCAGCGCCGTGGTGCAGAACGCGCAGACCTTGAATTTCGTGCCGCTGAGCGGGCTCAAGGATCAACTGGCGATCACCCAGCAACTGGCCACCCAACAAAGCCGCCAAGGCTCGCTGGATGCGGTCTTCACCGCCTTGCAGAACCTGCCACGGGGCGCCGGCACCTCCGCCGAACTGCGCGCCGCCGCCGACCGCCTGCTGGCCGCCCTGCCCGACCTGGCTCAGGTCAGCAACCCGAAAATCCTCGCCCAGGTGATCCAGAACAGCGGCGCCTTTCTGGAGGCCAAGCTACTCGCCGGGCAAAACCCACAGATCCCGCCGCTGGACATGAAAGGTGCCCTGCTGCGCCTGGTCGCCGACCTGCTGCCGGCCCTGCCCACCAGCACCAATCTGAATGCGATCCTGGCCGCCAACACCCTGGCCCAGGTGCTGCCCAACTTCGTGCGCAGCCCGCTGAACACCCTCGGCCAGGTCAGCGCCCGCCAGGCCCCCGTGGGCTTCCCGCTGCCCGAGCGGCTGATGGCCAAACTGGAAGGCGAAGGCGACCTGGAAAACCTCCTGCGCCTGGCCGCCGGGGCCATCTCGCGCTTGCAGAGCCATCAGCTGTCGAGCCTGGAACAGACCGGCACCACCGCCGATGGCCGCCTGCAAACCACCTGGCAGCTGGAAATCCCCCTGCGCACCCTGCAAGACATCGTGCCGTTGCAGGTCAAGTTCCAGCGCGAAGAACCGGCGCCGGACAAGGACCAGCCAGAACGCAAGGACAAGAAAGACCCCAAGCAGATGCTCTGGCGCGTCGAACTGGCCTTCGACATGGAGCCGCTGGGGCCGTTGCAAGTTCAGGCGCAATTGAACCAGGGCAAGCTGTCGAGCCAGCTGTGGGCCAGCCGGCCCTTCACCGCGAGCCTGATCGAAAGCCACCTGGGCAACCTGCGCGAGCGGCTGGTGACCTCGGGCATCAACGTCGGCGACCTCGACTGCCATCTCGGCACCCCGCCACGCGGACCAAAAACCGGACTGGAACAACGCTGGGTGGATGAAACCGCATGAAGAACCCCAACCCGCCGCGCCAGGCGATTGCCCTCAAGTACGACGGCCAGCAAGCGCCAACCCTGACGGCCAAGGGCGACGATGCATTGGCCGAGGCGATCCTCAAGCTGGCGCGGGAGAATGAAGTACCGATCTATGAAAATGCCGAACTGGTGAAGCTGCTGGCGCGCATGGAGCTGGGGGACAGCATCCCGGAGGAGTTGTACCGCACGGTGGCGGAAATTATTGCGTTTGCCTGGACATTGAAGGGCAAGTTCCCGGTGGGGTATGACCCGGAGGCGGGGCCGGTGGAGCGGGATGTTACCGAGCGTGGTGATGACTACTGAGAGGCATACAGGGATTCAAATGTGGCAGTGAGCTTATGTGGGAGCGGGCTTGCTCGCGAATGCGGTGGGTCAGTTGATGCATGTGCTAGCTGATACACCGCATTCGCGAGCAAGCTGAACTGGCCTAATGATTTTGGACACTTCAATCGGGCGCTATGATAGCG
>NZ_JANLGL010000180.1:0-11090 GCF_024655625.1 Pseudomonas sp. 18.1.10 | reverse complement strand
GGCAGTGTGTCAGTCACCGGATGCATTGACTGACACACCGCTTTCGCGAGCAAGCCCGCTCCCACAGAGGTTAGTGGCCAGATTCACGATCCTGTACAGTCTGTTCACACATCGTCAGTTGTGAGCCGCCATGCCCTTCCTCGCCCGCACCCACCCTCGCCTTTCCACCGCCGCCGTACTCGGCCTTGCCATCGGCATCCTGACACCCGCCGACAGCCTCGCCAGCAAAATCCTCATCGGCTGGAACGCCGGCGTCTGGACCTACCTGGTGCTCATGCTGTGGCTGACCATCCGCGCCAAGGCCCCGGACGTTAAACGCATCGCCGAAATCGAAGATGAAAACGCCGGGTTGGTGCTATTCATGGTGTGTATCGCGGCCATCGCCAGCCTGGCGACCATCACCTTCGAACTGGTCGGCAGCAAGGACCTGCCCACCACCGCGCGCCTGCTGCACTACGGCTTTACCGGGCTGACGGTGATCGGTTCGTGGTTGCTGATCGGGGTGATTTTCAGCGTGCACTACGCGCGCCTTTATTACACCTGGGACGGCAAGGAACCGGCGCTGCGGTTTGCCGAAGGCCTGACGACCCCTAATTACTGGGACTTTCTGTACTTCTCCTTCACCATTGGCGTGGCGGTTCAGACCTCGGACGTGGGGGTAGCGACACGGTCCATGCGCAAGGTGGTGCTGGGGCAATCGCTGATCGGGTTTCTGTTCAACACCGCGATCCTGGGTTTCTCGATCAATATCGCGGCGGGGCTGTTCGGCTGAGACCGAGCGTGACGCACCGGCCATCAGTCTTTGTCCTACATCTTCTTGACGACTTTCCTAATTTAATGGTTTCCTGAAACCGGTTTCAGTCATACCAATAAAAATAGAAGGTCGACGACCGTGAACAATTTCTCAGCCGCCCAGCGCAGCCGCGTGACCATGCTTGACGTGGCCGAACGCGCCGGCGTGTCCAAAGCCAGCGTCTCGCGTTTTATCGGCGACGACCGCGCCCTGCTCTCCGATGCCATCGCCCTGCGCATCGAGCAAGCCATCGAGCAACTCGGCTACCGCCCCAACCAGATGGCCCGTGGCCTGAAACGCGGGCGCACCCGCCTGATCGGCATGCTCGTCGCCGACATCCGCAACCCCTATTCCATTGCCGTGATGCACGGCGTCGAAACCGCCTGCCGCCAGCACGGCTACAGCCTGGTGGTGTGCAACACCGACCGCGATGACGAACAGGAGCGCCAGCACCTCGCTGCGCTGCGTTCGTACAACATCGAAGGGCTGATCGTGAACACCCTCGGCCATCACCTCGACCAACTGCTGGAACTGCAACGGGAAATGCCCCTGGTGCTGGTGGACCGCAAGGTCGCGCCGCTGCACAGCGACCTGGTGGGGTTGGATAACCCGGCGGCGGTGCGCATGGCCGTTGAGCATCTGGAACACCAGGGTTATCGCGATGTGTTGTTGGTGAGCGAAGCGACCGATGGCACCAGTTCGCGATTGGAGCGTTTGGACAGCTTCAAGGCCGAGATTGCCGGCCGCCCGCAGCTGACCGGTGCTGTAGTGGAACTGGACGGCGCGCTGGAAAAACACCTGCAAACCTTTCTCGCCAAACCCGGCCCCAAGGCGCTGTTCTGTGCCAACGGCGTCGCCGCGCTGGCCTGCACCCGCGCGCTCAAGAGCCTGGGCTGCAACCTGTTCGACGACGTTGGCTTGATCGCCCTGGATGACCTGGACTGGTACCCGCTGGTAGGCAATGGCATCACCGCCCTCGCCCAGCCTACCGAAGCCATCGGTGCCAGCGCTTTCGAGTGCCTGCTCAAGCGCCTGCGCGGCGATACCGAGCCGACGCGCACCCTGGATTTCCTGCCACAACTGATTGTTAGAGGCTCCACCCAGAGGCTCTAAATTTTTTTCTAAAAAATGAAACCGGTTTCAGAGGTAAACAACAATGCATAAATACCCCGTCTCCATCAGCCTTTCCAGCTACGGCGCCGACTTGGTCCGCCAGCAAGGCCAGTTGAGTTTTGTCGAGGTCCTCGCCGCCGCCGGTGCCCAGCGCATCGAATGGCGTGAAGAGCTGTTAACGCACGAACAGCCCACGGCACTGGCCGAGGCCGCGGCGCAGCAGGACCTGGAATCGGTGTTCTCATCGCCCCTGGAACTGTGGGTCGCCGGCCGCGCCCAGCCCAACGGCGAACTCGCCGCCACCCTCGACCGCGCCCAGGCGTTCGGCGCGCGCTGGCTGAAAGTCTCCCTCGGCTACTTCACCGACACCAACGACCTCGACAGCCTGCACGCCCTGCTCAACCGCCACCCGGTGCAGTTGCTGGTGGAAAATGACCAGACCCTGCACGGCGGGCGCATCGAGCCGATGCAGCGTTTCTTTACCGAAGTCGAACGCCTGGGCCTGCCGGTGAAGATGACCTTCGACATCGGCAACTGGCAGTGGCAGGACCAATCCGCCCTCACCGCCGCACGCCTGCTCGGCCGGCATGTGGATTACCTGCACTGCAAGGCGGTGGCTCGCCGCGCGGACGGCAAACTCGTGGCCCAACCGCCCGGCGCCACCGACCTGCACCTGTGGGAACAATTGCTCAAGCACATGACTCAAGGGATTACCCGGGCGGTGGAATTCCCGCTGCAAGGCGCTGACCTGATCGCGGTCACCGCGCAACAGGTCGCTGCCCTCGCCCAACTTGGCCAACCGCGTGCGGAGAACGCCCATGTCTGAGATCGATATTCTGTCGTTTGGTGAAACCATGGCGATGTTCGTCGCCGAGCAGACTGGCGATCTCGCCCAGGTCGCGCAGTTCCACAAACGTATCGCCGGGGCCGACAGCAATGTCGCCATCGGCCTGTCGCGCCTGGGCTTCAAGGTGGCGTGGCTGAGCCGCGTGGGCAATGATTCCCTGGGGCGTTTTGTGGTGGACACATTGCAAAACGAAGGCCTGGATTGCCGGCACGTGGCGGTCGATCCCGTGCACCCTACCGGTTTCCAGTTCAAGTCCCGCGAAGAAGCCGGCGCCGACCCGCAGGTGGAATACTTCCGCAAGGGCTCGGCGGCCAGTCACCTGTCGGTTGCGGCGATCACTCCGACCTTGCTCAACGCTCGTCACCTGCATGCCACCGGGATACCGCCGGCGTTGTCCGAGGCGACCCGCGAGCTGTCGGTGGAACTGATGACGCAGATGCGCAGCGCCGGGCGCAGCGTGTCGTTCGACCCCAACCTGCGCCCCTCACTGTGGGCCAGCCAGGCGCAGATGATCCGCGAGATCAACGCCCTCGCCAGCCTCGCCGACTGGGTCTTGCCGGGCCTGGGCGAAGGCCGCCTGCTCACCGGTTTCGATGACCCGGCCGATATCGCCGCGTTCTACCTCGACCGTGGCGCCGAAGCCGTGGCCATCAAGCTCGGCGCAGACGGCGCTTACTACCGCACCCACATGGACCAGGGTTTTATCGCCGCCGTACCGGTGGAAAAAGTCGTGGACACCGTGGGCGCCGGCGACGGTTTTGCCGTGGGCATGGTCAGCGCCCTCCTGGAAAACCTCAGCTTTCCCGAGGCCGTGCAGCGCGGCAACTGGATCGGCAGCCGCGCCGTGCAAAGCCGCGGCGACATGGAAGGTTTGCCTACCCGCCTGGAGTTACCCGTTCAAGCCGTTGCCTAACCCACTACCTGTTGCCACAACTACAACAAGCTCAGGAGCAACCCCATGGAAACCGTGAAACTCGCCACCCGCCGTTGGTGGTACATCATGCCCATCGTTTTTATCACCTACAGCCTGGCCTATCTGGACCGCGCCAACTACGGCTTCGCCGCCGCCTCCGGGATGGCCGAAGACCTGATGATTACCCCCGGCATGTCGTCATTGCTGGGGGCGCTGTTTTTTCTCGGTTACTTTTTCTTCCAGGTGCCGGGGGCGATCTACGCGCAAAAGCGCAGCGTGAAGAAGCTGATCTTTGTCAGCCTGATCCTCTGGGGCGGCCTGGCCACGCTGACCGGCGTGGTGTCCAACGCCTATATGCTGATCGTCATTCGTTTCATGCTCGGCGTGGTCGAAGCCGCGGTGATGCCGGCGATGCTGGTGTACCTGTGCCACTGGTTCACCCGTGCCGAACGCTCGCGCGCCAACACCTTCCTGATCCTTGGCAACCCGGTGACCATGCTGTGGATGTCGGTGGTGTCGGGTTACCTGGTGCAGCATTTCAGCTGGCGCTGGATGTTTATCATCGAAGGTTTGCCGGCCGTGCTGTGGGCGTTTATCTGGTGGAAGCTGGCCGATGAGCGTCCAAAGGATGCCAAGTGGCTCAGCGACAGCGAAAAGCACAGCCTGGAAACCGCCCTCGCCGCCGAACAGGTGGGCATCAAGGCCGTGAAGAACTACGGCGAAGCGTTCCGTTCGCCGAAGGTGATTATCCTCGCGCTGCAGTTCTTCTGCTGGAGCATCGGCGTGTATGGCTTTGTGTTGTGGCTGCCGTCGATTCTCAAGGCCGGCCTGCAGATGGACATGGTCGAGGCGGGCTGGCTGTCGGCGTTGCCCTACCTGGCCGCGGTGATTGGCATGCTGGTGGTGTCGTGGGGCTCGGACAAGCTGCAAAAGCGCAAGCGGTTTGTATGGCCACCGCTGCTGATCGCCTCCATCGCCTTCTACGGTTCCTACGCGCTCGGCGCCGAACATTTCTGGTGGTCCTACACCCTGCTGGTGATCGCCGGGGCCTGCATGTACGCGCCCTACGGCCCATTTTTTGCCATTGTCCCGGAGATCCTGCCGGCCAACGTTGCCGGGGGCGCCATGGCGCTCATCAACAGCATGGGCGCCCTCGGCTCGTTCGGCGGTTCGTACCTGGTGGGCTACCTCAATAGCAGCACCGGCTCGCCCGGCGCCTCGTACCTGCTGATGAGCGGCGCGCTGCTGCTGTCGGTGGTGCTGACGATTTTCCTCAAGCCCGGCGCCAGCGACCGCGCACCGGCGCCAACCCTCGAATTGAAGGTCAAGACCGCATGAAAAAGTCTGTCGTGTTGTACAAGAAACTCTCCGCGCCCTTGATGGCCCGCCTGCATGAACAGGTCGACGTCACGCTGATCGAAGCGCTGGACGCCAGCGGCCTGGCCAAGCTGCGCGATGCGCTGCCGGGCGCCCACGGCCTGCTCGGCGCCAGCCTGCGCCTGGACGCACAACTGCTGGATCTTGCGCCGCAGCTGGAAGCGGTGGCCAGTGTATCGGTAGGCGTCGATAACTACGACCTCGACTACCTGACCGCACGCGGCATCCTGCTCAGCAACACCCCCGACGTGCTCACCGAAACCACCGCCGACACCGGCTTCGCATTGATCCTCGCCACCGCCCGCCGTGTGGTCGAACTGGCCGACATGGTGCGCGCCGGCCAATGGAACAAAAACATCGGCCCCGCGCACTTTGGCAGCGATGTACACGGCAAGACCCTGGGCATCATCGGCATGGGCCGCATCGGCGAAGCCCTGGCCCAGCGCGGGCACTTTGGCTTTGGCATGCCGGTGATCTACCACAGCCATTCACCCAAGCCGTTGGTGGAACAGCGCTTTGGTGCGCAGTACCGCGGCCTCGCGGATTTGCTGCAACAAGCGGACTTTGTCTGCCTGACGTTGCCGCTGACGGCGGAAACGGAAAAGCTCATCGGCGCCAAAGAGTTCGCGCAGATGGGACCGGACACGATCTTTATCAATATCTCGCGGGGCAAGGTGGTCGACGAAGCAGCGCTGGTGGAAGCTCTGCAACAACGCACGATTCGTGCGGCGGGGTTGGATGTGTTCGAGCGTGAGCCGCTGAGTCACGACTCACCGTTGCTGCGCTTGAACAACGTGGTGGCAACGCCGCATATCGGCTCGGCGACCCATGAGACGCGGGAGGCGATGGCCAAGTGTGCGGTGGATAACCTGCTACAAGCTTTGCAGGGGCAAAAGCCGCAGAACCTGGTGAATGCCGCGGCCTGGACTCAGTAGCTCTGACACACCGCGAATAAAGCTGTGGGAGCTGGCTTGCCTGCGATAGCGGTGGTTCAGTCGGTGCTGCATTGACTGACAGATTGCTATCGCAGCGGTGCTACACCTACTGCGCAGAGCTGGCATGCTGTGAGAAATGACAGTATCGAAGCCCGCTGAAACCCGCTTCAATCGGCAGTGACATCCATTGAACAGGAGCAGGATGACATGCCCACTTCAAAAAAGGCCGCCCAGGCACCCAAGCTGGACACACCGGTCAAGGTCATACTTCCCGAGGGCATTCCCCAGATTGGCGTGACCAATCAATACCTCAAGCAACACAAAAACACCTTGCCGGTGACCATTGCCATTTACCCGGGGCAAACCCCCGGCGATACCATTGGTCTGTGCATCGGCGGCCCCGATGAAAAGCCGCTGATTGTGGTCACCGTCACCCACGCCGACCAAGAGACCGTGATTCCGGTTCCCGCAGCGCTGTTGCACTTGTTCGCCGACGGCGTGCACCTGATCTACTACAAGATCTGCACGCCGAACTCAAAAGGCGAGTTTCTGCGTTTGCACCTGAACCCACGAACGCCCTGACACACCGCTGTAAAAACTGTGGGAGCTGGCTTGCCTGCGATAGCGGTGATTCAGTCAACGATCTACTGACTGACAGATTGCTATCGCAGGCAAGCTGCTCCCACAGGGGGTTTGTGTGGTGGCTGTTAGATCACAAACCGCGCCACCATCCCATTCAAATCCACCGCCAGTCGCGACAGCTCATGGCTCGCCGCGCTGGTCTGGTTGGCACCCGCCGCCGACTGGGTCGCCAGGTCGCGGATGTTCACCAGGTTGCGGTCCACTTCGCGGGACACCTGGGCCTGTTCTTCCGAAGCGCTGGCGATCACCAGGTTGCGCTCGTTGATAAGGCTGATGGACTGGGTGATCTGCTCCAGCGCGACACCCGCGGCGCGGGCCATTTCCAGGGTGGTTTGCGTGCGCTGATTACTTTGCTGCATCGATTGCACCGCCTCACCGGTACCGTTCTGGATGCCGGCGACCATCTTTTCGATCTCCTGGGTCGACTGCGCCGTGCGATGGGCCAGGGCCCGCACTTCGTCGGCCACCACCGCAAAACCGCGCCCGGCTTCACCGGCGCGCGCCGCTTCGATGGCGGCGTTGAGCGCCAGCAGGTTGGTCTGTTCGGCAATCGCGCGGATCACGTCGAGCACTTTGCCGATATCACGGCCTTGGGTGGCCAGGCCTTCGATCAACACCGAGGTGTTTTGCACATCCTGGGTCATGGTCTGGATCGCGCCGACGGTTTCCACCACACGGTCGCGACCTTCGCGCGCCGCCTGGTTGGACTGGCTGGAGGCCTCGGAGGTGGACACCGCATTGCGCGCCACTTCTTCCACCGCCGCCGTCATCTCGTTGACGGCGGTGGCAGCCTGGTCGATTTCGTTGTTCTGCTGTTGCAGGCCCTTGGACGCTTCTTCGGTGACCGCGCTGAGTTCCTCGGCGGCGGAAGCCAACTGCGTGGCCGAGCCGGCAATGTGCTGGATGGTCTGGCGCAGGTTGGCCTGCATGGTGCCCAGGGCGCTGAGCAGGCGCGCCGGTTCGTCCTTGCCATCGTCTTCGATGACTTTGCTCAGGTTGCCACTGGCGATGGTTTCGGCCACTTCCACCGCTTTGCGCAAGGGCGTGACGATGCTGCGGGTCAGCAGCCAGGCCAGCAACACCGTGAGCACGGCGGCAACCACCGAGACGGCAATCACTCCCGTGATAGCGCCCTGATAACTGTGCTCGGCTTCAGCGTCAGCCTCCTTGGCGTCGGCCGCGTTGATGGCGATCAGTTTGTTCAACTGCTCGCCCATCTGGTCGGTGCCATCCTTGATCCGGGTATTGATTAGGGTACGCACGTCCTCGACCTTGCCTTGCCTGGACAGGGTCAGCATCTCGGCCTGGGCCTTGAAATAGTTGTCGAGGGTGGCGACAAACGTCTTGTACAACGCGGCCTCCTCCGTACCAGCGGGCAGCGCCGCGTACCCGGCCTGGGCGGCTTTGACCTTGTCGGCCAGTGCGCTCATGCGTGTTTCGGCTTCTTGCAGGCCCGCCGGTTCACGGTTGACCAGCACGCGGAACGACAGGATGCGCAGGCGCAGCACGTTCTCGGTAATAGAACCCAGATACGTCACGCTGGGCACCTGGTTCGCGCTCATGTCCACCGAGGACTGGCGTATCTGCGTCATGCGGTTGACCGCAAACACCCCTAATAAAATCACTAGCAACGCAATGAAGGCGAAACCGAGAAACGCGCGTGGGGCGATATTCAGCTGACGAAGTGACATAGGGGGGGGCTCTCAGAAGTAGTGTTTGCGAGCGTCCCTGCCGCGAAACGATCAGCCGGCGTCAACGCGCCGTTCTGACCTTTGGTCACCACTGTTGTGATTGGAATGTGGGCCTATACGAGGTATCGGCAGGCTCGGCAGATTTATGCAGGGTGTTTATAAATATTTTTTTACACTTCTGACGCTAGGCAGTTTCTGGCATCCTGCGCCTCCATTTTCTGACCCGAGCCCGCATTTTGTCTGACGCTCAAGCCCCCCGCCCCCGCTATAAATCCGACCTGATCTACGGCCTGGAAGACCGTCCGCACTTCACCGCCGCGATTTTTGCCGCGTTGCAGCACGTGCTGGCCAGTTTTGTCGGCATCATCACGCCCACCCTGATTGTCGGCGGTGTGCTGGGCCTGGAAAGCGAAGTGCCGTACCTGGTGAGCATGGCGCTGTTTGTGTCGGGCCTCGGCACCTTTGTGCAGGCGCGCAAGTTCGGGCCGATTGGCTCGGGGCTGTTGTGCCTGCAAGGCACCAGTTTTTCGTTTATCAGCGTGATTCTCAGCGCCGGGTTTATGGTCAAGGCCCGGGGCGGCGGCACCGATGAGATCCTTTCGACGATCTTCGGCATCTGCTTTTTCGCCGCGTTTATCGAAGTGGTGTTGAGCCAGTTCATCGGCAAGCTGCGCATGCTGATAACCCCGGTGGTCACCGGCACCATCATTACCCTGATGGGTTTGTCACTCATCAAGGTCGCGGTCACCGACATGGCCGGCGGCTATGGCGCCCAGGACCTCGGCGCGGCCGCCAACATGGGCCTGGCGGCCCTGGTGCTGTTGACCATCGTGGTCCTCAACCGCTTCAGCAACCCGTTCCTGCGCCTGGGTTCCATCGTTATCGGCCTGACCCTGGGCTTTGTGGTGGCCTGGATGATGGGCCGCGTGGACATGGCGGCGTTGCCACAGGTGCCGTTGATTAGCGTGCCGGTGCCGTTCAAGTACGGGTTTTCGTTCGACTGGGTGGCGTTTATCCCGGTGGCGGTGATCTTCCTGATTTCGCCGTTGGAAGCCGCCGGTGACCTGACGGCCAACTCGATGATTTCCCAGCAGCCGGTGAAGGGCCCGCTGTACATCAAGCGCATCAAATCGGGCCTGTTGGCCGACGGCCTGAACTCGGCGATGGCCGCCACCTTCAACAGCCTGCCGATGGTGACCTTCGCGCAGAACAACGGCGTGATCCAGTTGACCGGCGTGGCCAGCCGCTACGTCGCGTACTTTATCGCCGGCCTGCTGGTGCTGCTGGGGTTGTTCCCGATGATTGGCGCGGTGCTGCAATTGATGCCCAAGCCGGTACTCGGTGGTGCCACTCTCATCATGTTTGGCACGGTCGCGGTGGCGGGGATCAAGATCCTCGCCGAAGCCGGCCTGCATCGGCGCAACGTGCTGATCGTGGCGATCTCCCTGGGCATGGGCCTGGGCGTCGCCGCCGTGCCGGAAGTGCTGCGCGACTTGCCCAAGGCGCTGCACAACATCTTTGAATCGCCGATCACCGTGGGCGCATTCTGTGCAATCCTGCTGAACATTTTCCTGCCGGAAGAGTTCATAGAGCTGGAAGAAGATGAATTTGATCCGGAGTCCTCTACCCTCAAAGTGATGCAGGACCCGGACGTCACGAAATAAAGGACACTGTTTATGCGCAAGCTCATGGTTCTGTCGTTACTGTTGCTGGCCTTGAGCGCCTGCGCGCTGTTCCCCAACCGTGACCCGGTGAATATCAATGTGGTGGGCATCGAGCCCCTGCAAAGCCAGGACCTGGAAGTGCGCTTCGCCGTGAAACTGCGGGTGCAGAACCCCAATGAAACGGCGATCGACTACAACGGCGTGGCCCTGGACCTGGAAGTCAATGGCCGGCCGCTGGCGTCGGGGGTCAGTGATCAGGCCGGGACCATCCCACGTTTCTCCGAGACCGTTCTGATGGTGCCGGTGAGTGTTTCGGCATTTTCCGTGTTGCGTCAGACCCTGGGCCTGAGCCAAACCCAGAGTTTGAACAACCTGCCCTACGTGCTGCGGGGCAAACTGGCGGGCGGCCTGTTTGGCACGATGCGCTTTGTCGACCGTGGCACTCTGGACCTGCCGAACACTGCCACCTGGTAACTGCCATGCAACCCACCTTGTTCACCGAACGCCTGATCCTGCGCCCGCTGACCCTGGACGATGCCGAGGGCATCCAGCAGCAGTTCCCCCACTGGGACGTGGTGCGTTACCTCAACGCCCTGGTGCCCTGGCCCTACCCGGCCGACGGCGCCCTCGACTACCTGCAACACGTCGCCCTGCCGGCCATGGCCCGTGGCGCGGAATGGCACTGGTCGATCCGCCTGAAAAGCGCGCCGGAGCAGTTGATCGGCAATGTCAGCTTGATGGATGAGGTGGATAACAACCGAGGGTTCTGGCTTGGCCCGCAGTGGCAGGGGCAAGGCTTGATGGGCGAAGCCAGTGCGGCCGTGACTGACTATTGGTTTGGCGTGCTGGAGCGGCCGGTGTTGCGGGTGCCGAAGGCGGCGCCCAACCTGGGGTCGCGGCGGATTTCCGAGCGTGAGGGGATGCGGTTGATTCGCACGGATGAAGGCCAGTTTGTTGAAGGCACTTTCCCACGGGACATTTGGGAGATGAGCCGGGAGCAATGGCTGAAGTCAAAATCCCCCAGCCAATAGAGATCTAATGTTTAGTGGGCTTGTGTGGGAGCGGGCTTGCTCGCGAATGCGGTGTTTCAGTTACATATGCTTCGACTGACACAC
>NZ_JANLGL010000017.1:40584-51110 GCF_024655625.1 Pseudomonas sp. 18.1.10 | reverse complement strand
GGCGCGAAGCGGCCCCCGCTCTTTGTTTAAAAAGCTGGGACTGCTGCGCAGTCCAACGGGAGCAAGCTCCCTCGCCACAGGTTGCGTTTTACTTTTTTAGAAATCCACCGACGCCGACAACTTGGCCACCCGCGGATCACCCTGGCTCAAAAACCCGCCTTGCGCCGATTCCCAATACTTCGCGTTGGCAACGTTTTCCACCGTGGCGCCGACAGTGACATCCCGCTGCGCCACCTTGAAGTTGTAGCGCGCACCCACATCGAAGCGGTTCCACGCCGGCAGGCTGAGGTTGTTGGCCGCATCCGCGTATTGGCCACCCGTGCGCAGCATGCGCCCGTTGAGGCTCACGCCTTGCAGTCCCGGCACATCCCAATCCACCCCGGCGTTGAGCTGGAACGAAGGCACGCCGATGGCACGGTTGCCGTCGTTGGCGCCGTTTTGTGTGTCCTTGAGTTCGGTCTTCATCACCGTCACACCGCCGAGCAAACGCAGGCCGCTGACCGGTTCGCCGAACACGTTGAGCTCCACGCCCTTGTTGATTTGCAGGCCTTCGCGCACGTAGCGCGCAGTGGTCGCATCGACGACTTCGGAGTAACCGGCCCCGGGCTGTTCGATACGGTAAACACCCAGCGTGGCGCCGTAGGTGCCCATGTCGACCTTGACGCCCGCTTCAATCTGCTTGGAGCGCGCTGGCGCATAGGCTTGGCCGCCGCCGATGATCGGTCTCACACCCAACATCAGCGGCGACGTCGGCCCCTGCGCCAACCCTTCGATGCGGTTGGCATACACCGACACATGCTCCCACGGCTTGAACACCAGGCCGTAGACCGGCGTGGTGATCGACTCGTCATAGTTCGCCGTGCGGCTGCCGCTCGCGTAGTTGTAGCCCTGCACCACCATCTGCTGGCGACGTGCGCCAACGGTCACCAACAAGCGGTCATCAAAGAAGCCAAAGGTGTCGGACACCGCCGCGCTGCGCACAAAGGTCTTCGCGGTGATTTCCGGGTCGCTGAAGTCGGTGCCCGGGGTGTTGCGGGGGTTGTTCAAGGCAGGCGCCGCGCCGGTCACCGGGTTGTAGATATTGGTGATGGTCTTGCCGCTGGCGAACACATAAGCGTTGCGCGCCTGGGTCCAGGTCCCGGCCAGGCCGAAGTTGAGACGATGGCTCACCGCACCGGTCTGGAACTTGCCGTTCAGGCCCGTCATCAGGCTGCTGTTGTCTTCTTCGTGGGCGATGGTCGAGCCGCTGGCGGTGGCGTTGCCGAGGTTGTCGGTCAAGGTCACCGAGGAGTAACGCCCCATTTCACGGGTATGCTTGACCCCGCCTGCCGCGTACGCCGTCCAGTTGTCGTTCAGGTCGTACTCGGCGCGCAGCATGCCCAGGGTGTCTTCCAGGTTGGTACTGCTCCAGCTCGGCGCGTAGTTGGTGTCGGCCGACGGCGCATCCGGGATGTGGGTGGCGGTGCCGGTAAAGACCGAGTTGCGCCCACCGTTGATGTGCTCCTTCTGGTACACAAAGTCGCCGGACACACGCAGCGCATCGCCACGGTAGTCCAGGCCCACCGCAAACAGCTTCGAGCGCTGGTTTTCATCATCGATGCCGGTATCGCCTTCGCGCTGGGACAGGTTCACCCGTGCGCCAAACTGATGGTCCTCGCCAAAGCGCTGGCCAATGTCCAAGTGCTCGCCCACCCGGCCGTCGCTGCTGATGTCGGTGCTGAAACGGCGCAACGGCAGATCATCGGCGCGCTTGGGTTGCAGGTTCACGCCGCCGCCAATCCCCGAACCGGTGGGGCTCACGCCGTTGATGAAGGCATTCGGGCCCTTGAACACTTCGACCCGTTCCAGGGCGTCGGTGGAAATGATCTGGCGCGGCAGGATGCCGTACAGACCGTTGTAGGACATATCGTCGCCGTTGAGGGGCAAGCCGCGAATCATGAAGGTCTGCGCCTGGTTGGCATACCCCGACGCCTGGCGCACGGATGAGTCATTGAGCAGCACATCGCCGACGGTTTCGGCTTGCTGGTCGCGGATCAGTTTCTCGGTGTAGGAGGACATGCTGAACGGCACGTCCATGATGTCCTGGTTGCCCAGCACCCCCAACTGGCCACCGCGTGCCACCTGGCCGCCGGCGTACACCGGGGGCAGGGCGTTTGGCGCGGGCGCGTCGGCGCTGATGTTGGTGGCGCCCAATTCCAGGGTGTTGCCGTCCTGACGGTTGTTCGCATCCTGCGGGGTGGCTGGGGTTGCAGCGTGGGCGGCGACGCTCAGGGAGCAGCACAGGGCGAGCAAGGTCGGACGAAACGGAATAGGGAAGGGCATGGGCGATCCAGTGAGGAAAAGGGCAACAAACGTTGCGCGTCCTCGCTGCGCGGATACGACTCCGGTGCGAATGATAGTGATTGTTATTAACGTCACGCAACAAATATTTACTTTCGCGGTCTGCGTGCGCACGTAGCCGAGTAGAATCACGCCCTGAAAGCGATTCCTGAGGTGCGGTACGGTGGATTTACAGCAGGGTTTTGTCCTGACCCGGCATTGGCGCGACACCCCGGCGGGCACGGAGGTCAGCTTCTGGCTGGCCACCGATCAAGGCCCACGGCTTGTGCGCCTCCCCGTGCAGACCTCGGTGATGTTCATCCCCGAAGCCCACCGCAAGCCGCTCGACTGGCTGCTCAAGGGCGAGCGCGACATCGAATTGCGCCCGCTGGAGCTGTTGGACTTCCATCACCGCAAGGTCCTCGGCCTCTACACCCGCCAGCACCGCCAGGCGATGGACGTGGAAAAACGCCTGCGCGCCGCCGGTGTCGACGTCTACGAAGGCGACGTGCGCCCGCCCGAACGCTACATGATGGAACGCTTCATCACCGCGCCCGTGTGGTTTGGCGGCACGCCGGATGCCAACGGCGTGTTGATGGATGCGCAGATGAAACCCGCGCCCGACTACCGCCCGGCGCTCAAACTGGTGTCCCTGGACATCGAGACCACCGCCAAGGGCGAGCTCTATTCCATCGCCCTCGAAGGCTGCGGCGAGCGCCAGGTGTACATGCTCGGCCCGCCGAACCAAACCACGGCGGTGGACTTCAAGCTCGACTACTGCGACACCCGCGCCCAACTGCTCGAACGCCTCAACCACTGGCTGGCCACCTTTGATCCCGATGCAATCATCGGCTGGAACGTGGTGCAGTTCGACCTGCGCGTGCTCCACGAACACGCCCAGCGCCTCAACGTGCCGCTGCTGCTCGGGCGTGGTGGCGAGGCCATGACCTGGCGCGAACACGGCAGCCGCAACCACTATTTCGCCGCCGCGGCGGGGCGCTTGATTATCGACGGCATCGAGGGCCTGCGTTCGGCAACCTGGAGCTTTGAATCCTTCAGCCTGGAAAACGTCGCGCAAACCCTGCTCGGCGAAGGCAAGGACATCTCCACGCCGTACCAGCGCATGGACGAAATCAACCGCATGTTCGCCGAGGACAAGCCCGCCCTGGCGCGCTACAACCTCAAGGACTGCGAACTGGTCACGCGGATCTTCGCCAAGACCGAACTGCTCACCTTTTTGCTGGAGCGCGCCAGCGTCACCGGCTTGCCGGCGGATCGCAACGGCGGTTCTGTCGCGGCGTTCACCCACCTGTACATGCCGCTGATGCACCGCCAGGGTTTCGTCGCGCCAAACCTGGGGGACAAACCGCCCCAGGCCAGCCCCGGCGGATTTGTCATGGACTCGCGCCCCGGCCTCTATGAATCGGTGCTGGTGCTGGATTACAAAAGCCTCTACCCGTCGATCATCCGCAGCTTCCTGATCGACCCGGTCGGCCTGATCGAAGGCCTCAAGTACCCCGACGACAGCGCTTCGGTGGAAGGCTTTCGCGGCGCGCGCTTCTCGCGCACCCGGCACTGCTTGCCAGCCATCGTCGCGCGGGTGTCCGAGGGCCGCGAAGAAGCCAAGCGCGAACACAACGCGCCGTTGTCCCAGGCGCTGAAAATCATCATGAACGCCTTCTACGGCGTGCTCGGTTCCAGCGGTTGCCGCTTCTTCGACACGCGGCTGGCATCGTCCATCACGATGCGCGGCCACCAGATCATGCGCCAGACCCGCGCCCTGGTCGAAGCCCAGGGTTATGAGGTGATCTACGGCGACACCGACTCCACCTTCGTCTGGCTCGGCAGTAAGCATTCCCAGGAGGACGCCGGGCGCATCGGCCGCGCCTTGGTGCAGCACGTCAACGACTGGTGGCGCGAGCACCTGCGCAGCGAGTTCGGCCTGCAAAGCGCCTTGGAACTGCAATACGAAACCCACTTCAGCCGCTTCCTCATGCCGACCATTCGCGGCGCCGAGGAGGGCAGCAAAAAACGCTACGCCGGCCTGGTCATACACAGCGATGGCCGCGAAGAAATGGTCTACAAAGGCCTGGAAACCGTGCGCAGCGACTGGTCGCCCCTGGCCCGCCGGTTCCAGCAGGAACTCTACCAGCGCATCTTCCACCGCCAGCCGCACCAGGACTACATCCGCGACTACGTGCAGCGCACCTTGAGTGGCGAATTCGACGAGCTGCTGATCTACCGCAAGCGCTTGCGCCGGCAACTGGACGACTACGAACGCAACGTGCCGCCCCACGTGCGCGCCGCGCGCCTGGCGGACGACTACAACGACCGCCTCGGGCGTCCGCGCCAGTACCAGCGCGGTGGCTGGATCAGCTACGTGATTACGGTCAACGGCCCGGAACCCCTGGAAACCCGCCAGGCGCCTATCGACTACGATCACTATGTCACTCGGCAATTACAGCCGGTGGCCGATGCGATCCTGCCGTTTGTGAATGACGATTTCGGCACCTTGGTCGGTGGGCAGATGGGCTTGTTTTAAAACGCTTGATTCGACACGGCGAAGGGCCGCAATCTTGGGCCCAAGTTGGCAGTAGGAGACCAGGCCCATGTACACGCTCTACGGCATCGACGAATCCGGCTCGTGCATGATCGAAATCGCCCTGCAACGGTGCGCGGTGCCCTGGCGCCGAATCGACGCCGCGTCATGGGCCGAGGGCGCCGGCAGTGACGAACTGGCGCGCATCAACCCGCTCAAGCAAGTGCCCACCTTGCTCACGCCCGATGGCCAGGTGCTGACTGAAAGCGCGGCGATCCTGATCCACCTCGGCCTGGAGTTTCCCGCCGCTGAATTGCTCGCCGGCAACCGCGCGCAGATCATCCGCGGGCTGGTGTACATCGCCGCCAACTGCTACTCGGCCATCGGCATCATCGACTACCCGCAACGCTGGCTTGGCAACGTTAACGAAACCGTGCAGGCGCAACTGGTTACCGGCACGCGACGCTATTTGCACCAGGCCTGGGTGGTGTTTGCCGATCAGTTTGCCGGGCAGTTGTTCGCCCCCAACGACACGCCGAATGCACTGGGCCTGATGGCGGCAGCGGTGTCGCGCTGGGATGAGTCGCGCGAAGCCTTGAACGGCCTGGCCCCGGGCTTTGCCCAGAGCCTGGCGCAGGTGGACGCCGACCCTGTGGTGGCGCCCGTGTTTGCACGGCATTGGCCGGACTGGAAGGTCTCATGATGTTTCCGCAATCAGTGGAAACAATCACCGCGCAAGCGCCTCAACCCCTTGCGTAGCGGGCGTCCTGACCTACGCTTTCTTAAAGTGGTGTAGGAATCATCCTTGAATTTGACTGTCGCAGACATGAAACTCAAGAACCCTGCATGGAATTAGAAGGAGGTGCGCATGCTCATCCGGTCGCTGACCCTGGCTACCTTGATGGTTTTTACGGGGCCGCTGTTGGCCGCTGATGATACCAACCCACTCAAGCAGGACGTGGGCAAAGCCCGTCCGCTGGTCGTGGTGGAGCTTGATTCCGGTAACGCCACTTTAACCACGCTCCAGAAGCAACTTGACGAGCCTGCCAACAAGCAAGCCTTCGAAGCACGCAACATGGTGTTCTACACCGTGAAGTTCGGCAGCATCGGCGCCGAAGGGGAGAAGTTCGCCAAGGACGCCAAGGACAACAAAAAACTCACGCCGCCCGAAACCAACGCCCTGATCCGCGCCCTCAAGCTGGGTGCCGGCAGCGGCACCAAGGTCATCCTGGTGGGCAAGGATGGCGAGAAGAAACTCGAGAAGACCGTGCCACCGGATACCCTCGACCTGAAGGAATTCTTCAGCACCATCGACCAGATGCCCATGGCCGAAAAAGAAACCGCCGCCGCCGCAGAACCCGAGCCAGCCGCACCGGCCCCCGCCAAAGGCGCCAAACCGGCCAAGGCCGGCAGCAAGCCTGCGCCGCAACAACTGGACGATTGATCCACGCCAGGAGCCGGTTGCCCCGGCTCCTACAGCACACAGCTTGCGAAACATATGATAACCGTTATCATTTGCGCATCATTCCTTGTGCGCGCCTCCCATGTCGTCGACTCCTGCGGTAAGCCCCACTGACCTGGCCACCCTGTACCAGCAGCAACACCGTTGGTTGCAGCAATGGCTGTGGCGTCGCCTGAATTGCTCGCAGAGTGCCGCCGACCTGGCCCAGGACACCTTCCTGCGCCTGCTGGCGAAGAATCAGGCGATCGAAGTGCAGGCGCCGCGCAGTTTTCTGGCGAAGGTGGCGCAGAGCGTGCTGTCCAACCACTTCCGTCGGCAAAAGCTGGAGCGCGCCTACTTGCAGGCCCTGGCCCTGTTGCCGGAAGAGTCCGCCCCCAGTGCCGAAACCCAATTGATCCTGCTGGAAACCCTCGCTGCCCTCGACGAAGTGCTCAGCCGCCTGGCCTTGCCGGTGCGCCAGGCGTTCCTCTGGTCGCAGCTCGACGGCCTCAGCCATGGCGAGATTGCCGAGCGCCTCGGCGCCAGCATCGCCACGGTCAAGCGCTACATCATCAAGGCCGGCGCGCAATGCATCCTGCTGGACAGCCAGCAACCATGACGCTGTCCCTGGAAGCCGCCGAGCAGGCGATGCATTGGCAACTGGAATTGCAGGCGCCCGACGTCAGCGAGCAGACCCGCGCCGAGTGCCAGCGTTGGCGCGAACAAGACCCGGCCCACGAACTGGCCTGGCAGCATTCCCAGCGCTTTTTGCAGCGCATGCAGGACGTGCGTGCGCCAGCGCATCAAGGGTTGGTCAGCGCGGCGTTGCTGCCGACATTGTCCCGTCGCCAGGCGGTCAAGCACCTCGCCATGCTGCTGGCGGTGGGCGCCACCGCGTGGAGCGCCAAGGACAGCGAACTGCTGCAACACTGGACCAGCGACCACAGCACCACCGTCGGCGAGCGCTGGCGCATCGACCTGGCGGACAACACCCAGGTGCAACTCAACACCGACAGCGCCATCGACGTGAAATACACCCCCGAGCGACGCCAGATCCACCTGCTGCGCGGCGAAATCCTGGTGGACCCCAACCCCGCCGACAGCCGCCCGCTGTGGGTGCAGACCGGCGAAGGCCTGACCCACGCGATCAGCGGCCGTTTCAGCCTGCGCCAGCGTGACGGCTTCACCCAACTGGGCGCCGACCAGGGTGCGTTGTCGGTGCAGATCCCGGCGCGCAGCCTGGTGCTGCAACCCGGTGAGCTGGTCAGCTTCGATGCCCACAGCGTGCTCGCCCGCCGCCCGCAACGCGACGGCGAACTGGCCTGGCGCGGCGGCAT
The DNA here is from genome assembly GCF_024655625.1 of Pseudomonas sp. 18.1.10. NCBI lineage: Bacteria > Pseudomonadati > Pseudomonadota > Gammaproteobacteria > Pseudomonadales > Pseudomonadaceae > Pseudomonas > Pseudomonas sp. 18.1.10. The sequence continues at coordinate 43,474 of NZ_JANLGL010000017.1, read as the reverse complement.
GATCGTCGCCCAGGGCATGCGCCTGGAAGACTTCCTCGAAGAATTGAGCCGCTATCGGCGCGGGCGCCTGGCCTGCGATCCGGCGGTGCGCGGCCTGCGGGTGTCGGGCACCTATCCGCTGGCTGACACCGACCGCATCCTCGCCGCCCTGGCGCAGACCCTGCAATTGGAGGTGCAGCATTTCACGCGTTTCTGGATCACCCTCAAGCCGCGCCAGCACCTCGTGTGAATTTATTTCGCGGCAAGGTGAGCTGTTTGCGATTCTCACGAGACTTGTATCCCCAGACACTACCTTCACTGGGGAAACAGGCATGCAGCCACGCACAACGTTGAAAACATCACTGGCCCTTGCGGTCATGCAGGGCATCGCCACGCTCACACTTGCCACGCCGTTGCTGCTGACGTCGGCCTGGGTGCAGGCCGCACCGCAGATCGACTTCGACATCCCGGCCGGTTCGCTGGCCGGCGCACTCAACCGGTTCGGCCAGGCCAGCCAGATCCTGCTGTCCTACCCGGCGGCGCTCACCGACGGCAAGACCAGCCCCGGCCTGCATGGGCGACATGACCTCGACAGCGGCCTGGCGATCCTGCTCAGCAGCAGCGCCCTGCAGGCCGTGCGTGGCGGCGACAACCACTACTCGCTGGAGCCGCGCCCGGCGGGCGGCGCCTTGCAACTGAGCGCCGTGTCCATCTCAGGCAAGGCGCCGGGCTCGACCACCGAGGGCACCGGTTCCTACACCACGCAGTCGTCCAGCAGCTCGACGCGCCTGAACCTGACCCCACGGGAAACCCCGCAATCGCTCACCGTCATGACGCGCCAACGCCTCGACGACCAGCGCCTTATCAACCTCAGCGACACCCTCGACGCTACCCCCGGCATCATCGTGCTGCGTGATGGCAAGGGCTCGGAAAGCGATGGTTATTTCTCCCGTGGCTTCCAGATCCAGAACTTCGAAATCGACGGCGTGCCCACCGCCACGCGCATGGACAACTACACCCAAAGCATGGCCATGTACGACCGCGTCGAGATCGTGCGCGGCGCCACCGGCCTGATAAGCGGCATGGGCAACCCGGCGGCCACCATCAACCTGATCCGCAAGCGCCCGACCGCCGAGGCCCGTGCCAGCGTGACCGCCGAGGCGGGCAACTGGGACCGTTACGGCACCGGCCTCGACGTGTCCGGCCCGCTGACCGAGAGCGGCAACGTGCGCGGGCGCCTGGTGGCGGACTACAAGACCGAGCGTTCCTGGATCGACCGCTACAAGCAGGAAAGCCAACTGCTCTACGGCATCACCGAGTTCGACCTGACCGAAGACACCCTGCTGACGATGGGCTTCAGCTACCTGCGCACCGACGTCGACGCGCCGGCCCGTTCCGGTTTGCCCACGCGCTTTACCGACGGCGCGCGCAGCAACCTCAGCCGCTCGCTGAACACCGCGCCGTCGTGGTCCTACAACGACCATGAGCAGACCAGCTTCTTCACCTCCCTCGAACAGAAGTTCGACAGTGGCTGGAGCGCCAAGGCCGAATTCACCCACACCGAAAACCAGTTCGACGAAATCTTCAACTACGTCAACGGCAGCCTCAACCGTGACGGCAGCGGCACCACCCAACTGCCGGTGCGCTTCTCCGGCACGCCGCGCCAGGACAACCTCGACCTGTACGCCACCGGCCCGTTCAATTTGCTCGGTCGCGAGCACGAGCTGATCGCCGGCGTGACCCTGTCCAAATACCGCGAGAGCGTGCCGAGTTACGGCGGCTGGAACTACGCCTATTCCGGCTCGCCGGCGGGGGCCATCGACAACCTGTTCAACTGGGACGGTCACTCGGCGAAACCGGCGTTCGACGTCACCGGCAAATCCTCGGTGGATGAAAGCCAGTACGCGGCCTACCTCAGCACCCGCCTGCGGGTCACCGACGATCTGAGCCTGATCCTCGGCAGCCGGGTGATCGACTGGAAACGTGACACCGTCACCAGCCCCTACGGCGGCACCGAGACCCGCACCGACGAATCCGAAACCGGCGTCTACATCCCCTACGCCGGGGTGGTGTACGACCTCACGGACAACTGGTCGGCCTACGCCAGCTACACCAAGATCTTCAACCCCCAGGCCATGGGCGTGCATGACATCAACAACAAGGCCCTGCCACCGATGGAAGGCAAGGGCTACGAAGTGGGGCTCAAGGGCAGCTTCTTCGACGAGAAACTCAACACCAGCCTGGCGCTGTTCAAGCTGGAACAGGACAACCTGGCGATCTGGATCGACACCCCGGGCGGCGACACCTACCGCAACGAGAAGGGCACCACCACCGAAGGCGTCGAGCTGGAGCTCAACGGCGAGTTGGCCGAAGGCTGGCAAGCCTCGGCGGGCTATGCCTACGCCGTCAGCACCGATGCCGACGACAACCGCATCGTCACCACCTTGCCGCGCCAGAGCCTGAAAACCTTCACCACCTACCGCCTGCCGGGCGCGCTGGACAAGTTCACCGTGGGCGGCGGGGTGAACTGGCAGAGCAAGGTCGGCGAAGACCTGCACACCTTCAGCCAGGGCAGCTATGCGGTGACCAACCTGCTGGTGCGGTATGACGTGACGCCCAAGCTGAGCGCCTCGGTGAACCTCAACAACCTGTTTGACCGCGAGTACCTGAGTTATGCCGGCAACCACGGCATGTATGGCGCGCCGCGTAACCTGATGACAGGCGTTAAATACGATTTCTGATCTGAGCGCCTAACCCCAAGTCAGAGTGAGCTTATGTGGGAGCGGGCTTGCTCGCGAATGCGGCGTGTCAGTCAACACCGATGCAGCAGGCCCACCGCTATCGCAGGCAAGCCGGCTCCCACATTTGGATTTGCGCCAGACTGGGAATCTGGCCACACCGCCGCCCTCCT
>NZ_JANLGL010000017.1:0-40486 GCF_024655625.1 Pseudomonas sp. 18.1.10 | reverse complement strand
GTGGGAGCGGGCTTGCCCGCGAATGCGGTGGCTCAGTTAGAACATCTTTGACTGGCCCACCGCTATCGCAGGCAAGCCAGCCCCCACATCTGGATTTGCGCCAGACTGGGAATCTGGCCACACCGCCGCCCTCCTGTGGGAGCGGGCTTGCCCGCGAATGCGGTGGCTCAGTTAGAACATCTTTGACTGGCCCACCGCTATCGCGAGCAAGCCCGCTCCCACATTTGCTTCAGTTGCGTGCTGGCGCTTGCGTTTCATTTTTCTTGCGCACCGGAAACGGAAAGTAGAAAAACCGCAAGAACGCCACCCGCTTGATCACTTCCCCAATCAGCAACGGTGCCACCACCGCCACCACCAAGCCAACGCACGCCGCCACAAACGGATGCAGTCCCAGGCGCTCCATCAAATCGAAGGTCTTGTGCTGGATCTCGCCATGGAAGATCAACAGGATCAACGTCGACTGGCCAATGTAGGTCATCGCCCGCGTCAGCAGCGCCGAGACCATCAGCACCCGCGCCAAGGCCCAGCACAGGTACACGCCAATCACCGCCAGCAGGCTGGTCCACAACCAGTGGTCATAGCGCCGTTGCGCCAAATCCATGGTGTCCCCCCGCCAGAGAAACACCGCCGCGAACAGCACCGCCGATATCACCAGCGTCAGCAGTGAACCCTCATGCCGGCGCAGCCAGTCCCGCAGCAGGTAGCCGAGGATGAACCACGCGCCGCTGATCAGCGTGACGTCCAGGCTGAACGGCAACCCGGGCAGCACCCAGGTGCGTTCGCCGACGGTCACCGGCAGTTGCCAGAACCACGGCAGGATCCAGGTGCCCACCACCAGAATCAGTGCGGTCAGCCCACAACTCAGCGCCAGCGGTAGGCGTTGGATCAAACGCAGCACGCACCAACTGAACAGGATCGCCACCCAGAAGTGCGGCAGAAACCACAGCGCCTGCCACGGGATGGTGTCCACCGAGGCATACAGCACGCCGCCGATATCCGGCAGCAGCGGTTGCCCGCGCAGCACATCGCGCACGACCACGTAGACCAGCAGGGTGAAGAAAAACGGCTTGAGCAGGCCGTCGGCCTTGCGCACGGCCATCTCGCCGAAGGGCTGTTCCGGCTTGAACAGCACGCCAGACAAAAAGAAGAACAACGGCAGAATGAACGACGCCAGGATCGGGTACATCAAGTCCAGGGACGTGGCCACAAACCAGCTGTGGGCATACACGATCACCAGGATGCCGATGCCTTTGGCGATATCCATTTGAATCCAGCGATGTTTCACTCGACCTTCCTCCTTTATGCCTTGCGCCATGGCTTGAGCCACAGCCCCATGCCCAGCAACACCACGGCGCCGGCCAGGGTGCTCAGACCCAGTTGCAGCCACACGCCGTCAATTCGAAACAGCAGCAACGCCGCCAGGCCCAGCAACAGCGTGCTCAGCAGCCATTGCCGTGCCCAGGGCAGGGCGCTGAGCAAGGACTGGCGCTGCATCAACAGCAGCGCGGTGCACAGCACGCCGGCCAGCGCCGCCAGCGGAATGCCGGCGAGGCCGAAGATAAACGGCAGCGCGCCAAGCAACAGCACATTGACCAGGCTGCCGAGCAATTCGCAGCGCAACGGCTGCCGTGTGTCGCCCGCGGCGTAGGCATAGCGCGCCAGCAATGCGTTCCAGGCGCCGAACACCAGCGGCACGGCAAACCACGCCAGCAGCAGCGGCAGCGGCGAATCCGTCGATTGCTTGGGCAGCAGCAGCGCCACCAGGCTCGGGGCCGCCGCCACCAGGCCGACACCGGCGGGCAGGGTCAGCACGCTGGCGGTTTCCAGGCCGCGCTTGAGCAGGGCCAGGCGCGCGTCGCCCTGGCGGCGGCTCATCATGCCCAACAGCACCTGGTTGAGGCTCATCAGCGCAATCAGCGGCAGGTTCATCAGCTTGCGCGCGAGGTTGACCCAGGTCACCGCGCCTTCCCCCAGCAGCGAGGCCACCAGCCGTTCGATCAGCGCCAAGCCCTGGCTGGCGCCGTTGCTCAACAGCAGCGGGCCGATGCGTTGGCCCAGCTCCCGCAGCGGCGCCAGCGACAGTTGCCAGCGCCACGGCCGCCAACCCTGGCGCCAGACCGACGGCAGCAGCGCCAGCGGCATCAACAGGCTGCCGGCGAGGCAAGCCAGGGCCAGCGTGTGCGGTTGCGTGGCAGTGCCGGCGAGGGCGAGGTACGTCACCGGCGGCAGGTTGAACAGTAACGAGCCCAGCCCCGCCAGCACAAACCGCTCGCTGGCCTGCAACGGAATACTGAACAGCGCATGCAGCATCAAGCCCGGCACGCACCACGCGACGATTTGCAGATTGCTGCCCGCCAACGCCGTGGCACTCGCCGCCAGACCGGGGCCGAGCAGTTGCACCAGCCACGGTGCCAACAGCGTCAGCAACAGGCTGGTCACCAGCGCGATCAGCAGCAACGCCGGGAACAACACCGCCAGCCAATTCAGGCGCTCGCCCTCCTGGCGTTGCAGGTACAGCGGCAGCGCGGCGGCGCTGAGCACGCCACCGGCCAGGGACATGCGCAAGGCTTCGGGCAAAAACAGTGCGATGAGGAACGCATCACTGCGCTCGCCCGCGCCCCACGCCGCCACCAGCAACCATTCGCGCGCAAAGCCCAGGCACAAGCCGAGCAAGGTCGCCACGGTCAGCCAGACGGCAGAGCCGAGCATCAGGGGTGCACGCCATCAAGCAACGGCTCAGGCGCCGCGACACGTTTGACTTGCGGCAACCGCGCCGGAAACAGCCGCCGTGCCTCCAGCACATTGATCCCCACCATCAGCCAGAACAGCGCCACCATCACCACCGCAAAGCTGAAATAGTGGTCAAACAAGCCACTGACCAACGCCGCCAGAATGCCCGCCGTGGTCCCCAGCCACAGGGCGTTGTCCTTGGTCAGGCGGATCGGGCCTTTGTCCGGCCGCGCCTCACGCCACCAGCGCACGGTCACCGCGACAAACAGCAGCATGCCGAGAATGCCGATCTTGTAGATGTAGTTCAGCCACAGGTTGGAAATCCCCAGCAAGTGCGTGCCCGGCACCGGTGGATCGACCTTGAAGCCAATGCCCAGCGGATACGCGGCCACTGCCTGCGGGAACATGCGGTATTCGTCGAAACGCACTTCGGTACTGGCGTTGCTCGACGAGAAAATCGTCGCCAGACGGTCCTGCAACGGCGGATACGCGAGCACCAGCGCCACGGTCAGCGCCGCGCCGATCATCAGCAGGCGCCCGGTGTAGGGCACGCGGCGCGTGGCCATCCACAGCAGCACCAGCGCCAGGCTGACCATCGCGCCACGGCTACTGGCCAACAGCAGCGCCGCCGCGCCCAGGCACGCCACGCCGAGGCCGAGGCCGCGCTTCCAGCCTTGCTCGGTCATGCCGTAGCAGAACGCCAACGGCAGCAGCAACGCCATGATCCCGCCGATGGCATTCGGGTGCGTCCAGGGTGAGCCCATGCGCGAGGACATGGCTTCCAGGCCGAATTTCAAAGTGTCGAAGTTGGCGTAGTTGAACAGCCCCAGGATCGGCGCAATCCCGGCCCCCGAACGGGTGCGCACAAACACCGCTATCGACAGCAGCAGCATCGCCAGCGTGCCCAGCAGCAGGGCGATCACCAGGGCTTCGCGGTGCTTGCGTTCCACCAGCAACTTGGCCGCGAGGAACACCCCCGACAGGTTCAGCAACCAGCGCAGCCAGTTGGCCAGGCCGCTGCTGTCGGCGTGGGTGATGACCTGGCCGACGATAAACGGGAACACACTGAACAGCATCAGCCACATCAGCATCTGGTCAGTGGGGCGTTGCGTGAAGCGTGGCGATTCGGGCACGCGCGACAAAAACCGCTGCCACACCACCGCGCCCCAGGTCAGGGCGAGGATCGCTTCGCTGACGGTGGTGCGGATGCCCAGATTGATCGTGGAGTACGGCATGAACGTCGCCACCAGGGCAAACAGCAGCAGGCCCCACAGCGGAAAGCGCAGGATGGTCAGCGCGCCCGCGAGGCCGATCACGGCGACAAACGCCTTGGCCGGTGACAGCAACAAGGCCAGCGCGCCGAACAGCACGCCGAAGAGGATGGGGACGAGGCTTGCCAGGTTTAGTCTCACTTGAGCTCCTCGATCAGGTCGGCCAGGCGCCGACGATAGGCGCCAGGGTTATAGCGTTCGGCCCATTGGCGGCGTTGCTCCGGCGAATCTTCGGCGGGGTGCTGCGCCAGGTCCAGCATCAGCTGCACCAGCGCCGGGCCATCGGTGGGCGAAAATCGCGGCGCCGTCGGCGGGGTGATTTCATCCAGGGAAGTGCCGCTGGCCACCGCCACCGGGGTGCCGACGCTCAGGGCTTCGATCACCGGCAAGCCGAAACCTTCGGCGTACGAGGGTTGCCACAGGCGCGAGGCCTGGCGGTACAGCGCGTGCAGTTCGGCATCCGACACACCGCTCAAGGCGCGAATCCCCGGCAGCGTGCGCTGGGCCTCGGGCAGATGGTCGAGGCTGCCCACCAGCACCAGCTCCGGCACCTCAGGGGATTGGCGCCGCGCGTGCTGCCAGGCGTCCACTAGGAACGGTACGTTCTTGCGCAATTCGCGGGTGCCCACCAGCAGCCAGTAACCCTCGGGCAACTGGCGTGCGCTGAGGTCGGCGGGCAGCCCGGCAAAGCCATCGACCTGATTGGGCAGCACGCGGATCTTGTCCTTGGCGCCGGGAAACAGCCGCGCGGTTTCATCGGCGCTGTATTGCGACGGCGTCCACACGCGGTCGGCGCTGCGCACCGCATAGGCAATCGACAGGCGATCGCTGGTCTTGTAGATCAGCGCCTTCAGGCGGTTGGCATGGTAGTTGTCCAGGGTGATCTGGAACAGGTCATGCAACAGCACCACGCTGCGCAAGCCCTTGGGTTTGGGCGGCAGCGGCAGGCCCATATTGAAGGTGCTGATGTACAGGTCGATGTGTTGCGCGCGCAACGCACGGGGCAGAAAACCGGCCTCGAAACGCAGGCGATTCTGCGGTTGGTGCATCGCGGTTTTTGCGCAGCCCCAACTCGGGCAATGCGCTTGCAAGCGGGTTTCATCGCCCAGGGGCGCCACGGTGAAGCGCTCCAGCTCAAGGTCCGGCAGCGTGCGCAGGGCGCTTTCCAGGGCGTACACCTGGCGGCTGATCCCCGATTGCGGCGAGGTGCCGACGGTGCGGTAATCCAGGCCTACACGCATGCGGGCTCCTTGTGTTTGAGCGGCGCGAGGCTGGCGTACACCTGCTCCAACTGGCTGGCGGCGACGCTCCAGTCATGGGCGCGGCGCACGTACGCGCGGCCGGCTTCGCCCATGGGCGCGGCGGCTTCGGGAAATTGCAGCAGGCGCACCACGGCATCGGCCAGGGCGGTGGCGGATTGGCCGCCGAGGTAGTCCAGGCCTTCCACCAAGTCCAGGCCCGACACGCCTTGCGCGGTGCTTGCCAGCGGCAGGCCGGCGGCCAGGGCTTCGAGGACCTTGAGCTTGGAGCCACCGCCATGGCGCAACGGGGCGAGGAACACCGCACTGCTCGATTGCAGTTGCAGCAGGTCCGGTACAAAGCCCTGCCATTCGATGCGCGGGTCTGGCCAGCGCGTGCGCCAACTGGCGGGCATGCCGAAGCCGCACACACTCATGCGCGCCTCGGGGCAGCGCGCCCAGACCTTGGGCAGGATCTCATCCAGGGCCCACTCGATGGCGTCCACATTCGGTGCGTATTCGTAGTTGCCGAGGAACAGCACGCGACGGCTCGCCGGGTCGGGACGGGCCTTGGCGAAGTGGTCGCAATCCACCCCGTTGACCACCACCGGCACCCGTTTGCCGGCAATCTTTTCCAGCACTTCGGCGTCGCTTTCGGTCACTGCCACCACCTGGGTGGCCTGGCGCATCACGCGGCGTTCCCAGCGTGCATAGCGCCATTGATCGTAGCGAATGAACGGCAGCGCCCAGCGCGGCAAACGGTCATAGGTGGCGGCGCCGAGGGCCGACTCGACGTTGTGTTCGGTCAGCACAAACGGCTGGGCGTTGCGCGCCAGGGCATCTTCGTAAGGCTGGAAGGTGTAGGTGTGCTCGATCTGCACCACGTCCCATTGTTCACCCAACAGCCACTCGAACGTGTCCTGCAATTCCCCCGACAAACCATTCACGCTGGCCAGCAGCGGGTAGGGCGCGAACAGCCCGGCCAGCAACGTCTTGACGCTGCGCAGCGGGCGGCGCGGCAGCACGATCAATTGTTCGAGAAACGCCTCCAGCACCTGGCGGTCGGCCGGCGTCACCGGGTGTTTGTCATGCAGCAGCAAGGTGATCTGATGCCCGCGCGCCGCGAGGCTGCGCAGCAAATGAAACTGGCGCGTCTTGCCGCCGCTGGTGGCGGGCCAGGGTGAGTAGGGCAGGATCCATAAAATGCGCATGGCCGCGTCAATCCCATAACAGAATTTGCAGGGTCGGCTTGACCGGCACGGTCAGGCCGCTGGTGCCGGTCAGCGGGGTTTGCGTGCCGAGCAGCGGGTCGTACAGGGTGGCGTTGGCCAGGCCTGGCAAGTGTGCGTTGCCACCCGCGGCCGACCAGAAGAACCACAGCTTGTGGCCATCGGCGCGGGCCCAGCCGATGCTGAACAGGCCATCGGGCAATTGGTCGGCGAGCGGCGGGTCGCCGGGGCTCAGGCTGGGCCCGCTGATGTCGAGAAAGTTTTTCAGCGCGGTGTACACCGGCTTGGGGTTGGCGTCGATATCGAGCAAACCGTAGAACTGGTCACGCACGCTGGCGCGTTGGTCGAGATCGCTGAGGGTGAACAGGAAGATCTTGTCGAAATCCATCGCGCTCATCAGCGCCAGGCGCCGCAGCACGTAGTCGGCCTGGCCTTGCAGGGTGATGAGGTCTTGCGCGTCCTTGGGCCCGGGGTAGGTGGACCAGCCCCATTCGGTGCTCCACAGGGTCTGCACGCCGCCGTTGCGCAGGGCCGTGTTAAGTGCGCTGGTCTTGGCGATGAAATCCAGGTTGGCCGGGTCGTTGCCTTCCGGCAGCTGGGTGTAGGGGTGATAGGAAATCACCGTGTTGAGGCTGGCGACGCCGAGGGCGCCAAGGGCGTCGAACATGGTCTGGCCGTTGGGCATTTCGCTAAAGAATGCCATCCCGGCGGCCACCACCGGCTTGCTCGGATTGACCCCGCGCAAGGCGCCCGCCGTGGCGGTCAACAGCGCGGCAAAGCCTGCGGGATCGGCCGCCGGGCGCCAGAAGCCGAGCAGGTTGGGCTCGTTCCACACCTGCCAGGCATCCACGCTGGGGTAACGCTGGGACAGCAGCGCCATGCGCGTGGCGAACACATTCGGGTCTTTGGGCGGGTACTGGTCCTGATACGGCGCACCGGCCGGCGCGGTGGTGGCGAACGGCGCCGAGCCCACCAGGTAGAACACCGATTTGAGCTGGTTGTCCTGCAGCTTGCCAACCAACTGATCGAGGGTCGCGATCTGGTACTGGTTCTCCACCGGCTCCAGCTGGTCCCAGTGCAGATCCAGGCGCACCCATTGCAGGCCCAGGGCCTTGAGACGGTCGATCTGCAGTTGATAACGCGCGGGGGCGAACCACAGGAACTGCGCGTTCACCCCGAGGAAATCCTTCCACACCACGACCTTGTTGCTCTTGAGTACATGGTTCTCGGCGTCGGCCTGGCGCCCCCACATAAAGGCCGTGAGGCCCAAGGCCGCGACCACGGCCAGGGTCGCGAGGTACGTGCGTTTACGCGCCATAGGGGGCTCCGGCAATCGCCTGTTCAAAGAGCTGCTTGAATTTTTGCGCGGTCAACGGCCACAGGCGTTCACGGCCGATTTCCCCGGCGCGTTCGGCCCAGTCCCGCGCCAGCGCCGGCGTGCGCGCCAGGCGCAGCAGTTGCGCCGCCAGCGCCGGCACATCGCCTTGGGGATAGATCGCACCGTTGCCGCTGGCGACTTCTTCGGCAAACGCCCGCGCATCCGAGGTGATCGCCCCGCGCCCGCACGCGGCGGCCCAGGACAGCGCGCCACTGGTGCCGCGTTGGCGGCCGAGCAGGCCGAGTTTTTTCGATTCGCGGTACGGCAGCACCATCACATGGTGGGCCTGGATGGTCTGGGCAATCTCGCTGGCGGGCAGGTTCAGCCGCCAGTCGATGGCTTCGGTCAGGCCGAGCGAGGCGATCTGGCTGTTCAGCTGTTCCAGGTAGTTGCCGCCCGCGCCAAACGCCATCTCGGCGGCGGTGCCACCGGCCAGGGTCAGGCGCACGCGGTCCCGCAATTCGGGGGCTTGCTTGAACACGTCGGCCAGGGCTTGCAACAGGTCTTCGATGCCTTTGCCGCGGTAGATAAAACCGAAGTACAGCAGGTGCAGGGTGTCCAGCGCCGGCAACGGCGCGGGCGCGATGGCCAGGTTGGCGTGGTTGATGACCGCGACTTTGCCGGCCGGCAGTTGCATGCGCTGGCCCAGGCAGTCAGCGCCGAGGCGGGTGAGGGTAATCAGCCGCGTCAGGCCCTGGGCGACGTGACGTTCCTCGCGCAAGGTCAAGGGGTCGGCCAGCACCACCGCCGCTTGCGGCAACGGGCTGGGCAGATGCGCCAACAGGTTCAGCGGGAAGGGCAGGTGCTCACGGCGCCAGACCATGCGCTCCGGGTCGTGCACGGTGGCGGTCAGCGCCAGGCCGGGGTGGGCCTTGCGCAATTCACCCAGGGCGAGGAACTCGCCGAGGCGCCCGCCGCCCAGCTCGGCGTGGACCAGGTCCACACCCTGCCAGTCGAACCGGGCGATGGCCTGCTGGATCGCGGCGCTGTTGCCGTCCACGCCGGTCAACGGTGTCGCCACCGTCACGCCCAGTTGCTCCAATGCCGTCTTGAAATGGTTCGCGTAGTCGGCGATGCCGTTTTTTTCCGGCGGCAAGGGCGCGAGCAGGGCGATGCGCATCAGAACGCCCCCCGGTACTTGGCGATGGTGCGCAACACCTTGGCTGGTACTTCGAATTTGCGCCGGTTGATAATGATGCCGTCCACCTTGCCGAACGCGGTGTTGAGGATCGACAGCGCATGTTCCACCACCGGCACCGTGCTTTTATGCGCTTCCACCACCAGCGCAATCAGGTCGGCGCGGCGCAGGGTGACAAACGCGTCGCGGTTGTCCAGCAGGCCCGAGGCATCCAGCAGCACCACTTCGCCAGGCTCCGCCGGGACGAGGCCGCCGACCCGCACGTTGACGCCGTTTTCCAGCAGCAGATGGCGCAGCTGTTCGACGACAAAGGTCACGCCTTCGCCGTGTCGCGCCGAGGTCAGCCCCAGGGTCAGGCCGTCCTGTGCAATGCGGTCGGGTTTGAGCTGGCTGTACAGCCGGTAGATGCTGGCGTGGAACGCGTTGGTGCTTTGCACGGTGCTGGTGTCCAGCTCCGGCAAGGTGGTCCACAGGCGCAGGCCGAACTTGCGTTCCACCAGGCCGCCGTCGTGAATGCGCTGGTCCAGCAGGTAGCACAGGTAGATCACCAGCAAGCCGACGACGATGGCGAACGGAATCGCCAGGAACAGCATCACCAGGGTTTTCGGGAAGATACGCCCAGGGTTCAGGGTGGCTTCTTCGATCACGGCGATGTTGCTGATCTGGCTGTTGTCGAGCTCGCGGTCGATGCGCGATTTTTCCAGGTTGTCCACGTACAGCGCGTAGTTGCGCTCGGTGGTGTTCAACTCGCGGGCCAGGCGCGCCAGTTCCGGTTCGATCTCCAGGGCTTGCTTGCGCTGGTCTTCGAGGTTGAGCAGTTGTTTTTGCTGTTGCACCAGCTGCGTGCGCAGGGCCTGGTTGTTGCTCGACTCATCCAGCAGCACCCGCTGCAAGTGGATTTCCAGGGTGTTCGGCGCACGGTTTTCCGAGGCTTGCACGGTGTTGCTTTCGCTGGAAACCTCGGCGCGCATCGCACGGATCGACGCGTCGAGGGCTTTCACCGGCGGCGCGTTGTCGGTGTAGGTGCGCATCATGTCGGCCTTTTCCAGCAGCTTCTGGTTGAGCAGGCGACGCAAGTCCTGTTGCTGCGGGTTCAGTGCGATCTGGCGCACTGTGGTGACTTCCTTGGGCTGGGTCTTGAGCTGGGTGCGCGTGCTGGCGATGGCGCTGTCCGACGAGGCGATCAAGCGCGTGGTATTGAAGGTTTCGCCGCGCAGCACGTTGATGCGCTCGGACAGGTCTTCGAGGCGGTCGGTGATGCTCGCCGCGCCGATCTCGTTGAGGTGCTTGAGGATCTGTTGCTTGTAGCTCTGGATCTCGGTGGCGCTGGTGGCCACCTGGCCTTCGTAGAACACGTAGAGGCTCTTGCGCCCCAAAGCCTGGGTGCGTTCGTTGATATAGGTCTCGACCCAATCCTTGACCACCGCCTGGGCGATTTCCGGGTCGCCCCAGGTAAAGCTGATGTCCATCACCGTGGAACCGGCGGCGTGGCTCACTTCAAAGCTCTTTTCCAGGCTGGCGGCGAGGCGTTCCACCGGGGTGGTTTTTTCGACGATGCCCACGGTTTCCAGGACCACGCGTACGCCGCCGAAAATCGCGCCGATGCCTTCCTTGACGTAGTGCTTGGTGCGCTTCCAGAACCCTTCGGGTGGCGGCGCATTTTCGATCACTTCCAGGTAGTGCTCGGCCACCGCCCGCACGATCGGGCGCCCGGTGAGCAGGCGTTCTTCATCGACAATCGGGTCGCGCTGGGTGCTGGGCATCACCAGCGCCTGGCGGTTGCTGATCTCGATCGGCAAGGTCGAATCGCGCCCCGGCTTGACCAGCAGGCGCGCGGTGGATTCGTACTTGGCCGGCAGCAGGAACGCGCCGAGCAGGATGATTACCAGCGCGGCAATCGCCGCCAGTTTGAACTCGCGGCGGAAGATGAAGAACAGGCGCAGAAGATCACGAAAAGAACGGATCTCGATCATGGGATGTCGCTCCTTTAGTTATTGCCGCCGCTGGTCCGGGTGTAGTTGTAGCCAACCCCAATGGACTTGGTGAACGGGATCAGTTGGTTCATGTAGGTATCCACCCCCTGGATGCGCTCGCCCACGTTGGATTTGGGCACGAACACCACGTCGCCGCGTTGCAGGTGCACCGGTTTGCGCCCGTTGGGGCCGGTCTTGAGCAACTGGCTGAAGTCGAGGAAGTACGCGCGGTAGGCACCCTGGGCGTCTTCGCGCAGCAGGGCGACCATGCTCGCGTTGCCCGCCGGGCTGACCCCGCCCGCGCCGAGAATCGCCTGTTCCAGGGTGTTGGCCGTGGCGATCTGCACCGCCGTCGGGTTGTTCACCGCGCCGCCGACGATCACCGAGTTGCCCGGCGCCTGGTTGATGTTCACCGTCACCCGTGGCTCGCGGTAGGTCTGCGCGAGCTTGCCGGTCAGCTCGGTGGCGAGTTCCGAAGGCTGGCGCCCGGCGACCTGGATCGGCCCGAGGAACGGGTAGTTGATCTTGCCGTCGGTCTGCACCGTGTACAGCGTCAGCTCATAGATGGTGCTGACGTTGAACGCCGACAGCGTCGGCATCTCGCCGGCATCCCGGACGATGCGCAACTGGTCGCCGACGCGGATGCGCTCCACGGCGGGCGGCAATTGCGCCAACTGTTCGAGGGCGCGCTTGCCGTCCTCGACGGCCTTGCCGTCTGGCGCGACGATGCGTGCGGGAGTATTGCAGGCGGCCAGGGCCAGCATGGCCAGGACGAGCACGGTGCGTTTCATCAAGGGGGACTTCCTGTGGGTCATGCTGCTCACCTCCAATAACCGGGAAACATGCTGATGCGCCGCTTGAGGGCGAGGGGGAGGCGGCGTTCCTGATGGCCCAGCCGATAGCCGAACAACTTGAACGCGCTGCGCACCAGGACTTCGGGGACGCGGTGCAACGCACCGGCTGCGCGCAGTGCCGCCAGCTCAGCCAGTACATAGCGTTTACCTTCACCGCCGGCATCGCCGAACGCTTCACGGATCCACGGCTCGCGGCCGTAGAACACGCCAATGTCGAAGTAGCGGTGAAACTCATCCATGAGCGTGTAATCGTGGGAGTGATACACCTGCGCGCTGGCGGCATACCGCACCTTGTAGCCGTCGAGCAGCAGGCGCGCAGCGACGTAGGCGTCTTCGCTGCCGATCACATCGGCGGGGAACCCCCCCACCGCGTGCAGGGCGCTGCGCCGGTACACGGAAAACGAGTCGGAGCTGAAGCAGGTCTTGATCCCCAACTCCGGCGCATCGGCCAGGCTTTTGCTGCGGCTCTGCGCCGGGTAGTTGAAGTGTCGCGACTGCGCCCCCAGCACGCCGGCGCCGGGGTGCGGCAATTGGCGGCCGTAGGCGACGCCGTTGAGCGGGTCTTGCTGCAACTCGGCGAGCAGGTTGGCAAAGGTCTCGGGGCTGGCGGGGATGGCGTCCTGGGTCATCACGATCAAGGCGTCGCCGCCCACTTGCTCGCTGGCCCAGCGCCGGGTGCCGCCGTGGTTGAAGTCGCGGGCATCGATCACCTCGACCCGTGCGCCAAACGCCCGAAAACGCGCCACGCTGTCGTCGCTGGAGGCGCTGTCGACCACCAGGGTTTCGTCCGGTTGCAGGCTTTGCATGGCCAGCGCCGGCAGCAGGCGCGCCAGGTGGCTGGAAGCGTTACGGGTCGGGATAATCAATGAAGTGCGCATGTCATTTTTTCACGTCGGCCGGGGCGCGCCCGTAGATGTCGTCGAAGCGCACGATGTCGTCTTCGCCCAGGTACTCGCCGCTCTGCACCTCGATCATCACCAGGTCGATGATGCCGGGGTTGGTCAGCCGGTGTTTGTGCCCGGCCGGGATGTAGGTGGACTCGTTGGCGTTGATGAGGAACTCGCGCTCGCCATTGGTGATCTGCGCCGCGCCGCTGACCACTACCCAGTGCTCGCTGCGGTGGTGATGCATCTGCAACGACAGTGACGCCTGGGGCTTGACCACGATGCGCTTGATCTTGAAGCGGCTGCTTTCCTCCAGCACGGTGTAGGTGCCCCATGGGCGGGTGACGGTGCGGTGCAGGCTGTACGCCGGATGGTTCTGGCGCTTGAGCTCGGCGACGATGTAGCGCACATCCTGGCTGCGGTTGGCATCGGCGATCAGCAGCGCGTCGGGCGTGTCGACGATGATTAAGTCGCGCACGCCCACGGCGCCGGTAACGCGCTTGGGCGAGTCGATGTAGCAGTTGTGCACGTCATGCAGGATCGCTTCGCCGTTGACCTGGTTGCCATGGGCGTCGCTGGGGGTGAGCTGGCGCAGCGCTTCCCACGAGCCGATGTCGCTCCAGCCGATGTCGCAGGGCACCACGGCGACTTGGCGGGACTTCTCCATCAGCGCCACGTCGATGGAAATATCTGGCGCGCTGGCGAAGCCATCCGCATCCAGTTCACGCTGGCGCGAGGTTTTGTTTTGCAGGCTCTGGCTGTGTTCCAGCGCGGCTCGGGCGGCGGTGAGCACATCCGGCGCGTGGCGGGCGAGTTCGTCCACCAGGGTGCTGGCCTTGAAGCAGAACATGCCCGCATTCCACAGGTGCTTGCCGCCGTCGAGGTAGCCCTGGGCGGTGGCCAGGTCGGGTTTTTCGACGAAGCGCTTGACCCGGTAGCCGCTGCCCAGCGCTTCGCCTTGCTCGATGTAGCCAAAGCCGGTTTCCGGGTGGTCGGGCTGGATGCCGAAGGTCACCAGGTAGCCGGCCTCGGCGAGGTCGCGGGCCTGGGTCACGGCTGCGGCGAACGCCCCTTCATTGAGGATCAGATGGTCGGCCGGCAGCACCAGCAGTTGTGCGGCATCGCCGAAGTGTTCCTGCACATGCAGCGCCGCCACCGCGATGGCCGCCGCCGTGTTGCGCCCGAACGGCTCCAGCAGCAGGTCTAGCGGCAAGTGCGCCGTGTTGACGCTGCGGTAGTCATCCAGGGTGCGAAACAGCAGGTCGCGGTTGGTCACCGTCAGCACGCTTTCCACGCCGGGCAGCTTGGCCGCGCGCTGGAAGGTTTTTTGCAAAAGGCTCTGGCCGTCACGCATGCGCATGAAGGGCTTGGGCATGTTCTGCCGCGACACCGGCCACAGCCGCGTGCCCGACCCGCCGGAGACGATGCAGGGGATCAAGCCGTTGAGGGTGTTCATCAGTAGACCTCCTTGGTGGACAGGACGGCGGGGACCGTCATGAAGACGATGTACAGGTCAAACCACACCGACCATTTGGAGATGTACTCCAGGTCGTATTCCACGCGTTTCTGGATCTTGTAGAGGGTGTCGGTTTCACCGCGAAAGCCGTTGATCTGCGCCCAACCGGTGATCCCCGGCTTGACCCGGTGACGCGAGCTGTACTCGCTCACCGCGACCTCAAATGGCACGCCGGCGGCCTTGGTTGCGGTGGCGTGGGGGCGCGGGCCGACCATCGACATGTTGCCCAGCAGCACGTTGAACAGCTGCGGCAGCTCATCGATGCTGGTCTTGCGGATGATCCGGCCGACGCGGGTGATGCGCGGGTCCTGGCGGGTGGTCTGGCGTTCGGCGGTGAAGTCGCTCTGGTCGGTGTACATCGAGCGGAACTTGAACACGCGGATTTCGTTGTCGTTGTAGCCGTAGCGGTTCTGCCGGAACAGCACCGGGCCCTTGGAGTCGAGCTTGATCGCAAGCGCCGTGAGCACCATCAGCGGTGACAACGCCACCAGCGCCAGGCTGGCCAGCAGCAGGTCTTCCAGGCGCTTGATTACCGGCGACCAACCCCGCAGCGGCAATTGCGAGGTGTTGAACATGAGGATGCCGCCGACGTCGGTGATCTTGCTGTGGCCGTAGCGCAGGGCAGCCATGTCCGGCACCAGCATCACGTTCACCGACATCTGCCGCAGGCGGTTGACCAGCCCGTGGATGCGCTGCTCGGCCGCCCACGGCAGGCAGATCATCACTTGGTTGACCTCCTCGGAGCGGATCAGTTTTTCCAGCTCGCGGGAGTTGCCCAGCAAGGGCAGGTTGCTCAGTTCCTTGGGGATGCGCTCGGTGCGGTCGTCGATAAAGCCGATCAGGCCCGAGCGGATATCGCCATTGCGTTGCAGGTGGTCGGCAACGTGCACGGCGGTGTCGGTAAAGCCCAGGATCACCGTGCGTTGCAGGTATTTGCCCTTGCGCATCAGGTTGCGATACAGGCGCAGCATCAGCAGCCGTTCCAGGCAGAACAGCGCCAGGCTGGCGAAGTACCAGGCGACCAGGTTGCGTGGGGTCAATTGGGGAAAGGATTGCAGGATCTGGTACATGAACAGCAGGATGCAAAAAGCCGCCGACCAGGACTTGACCTTGGTTTTCAGGCGCAGGCGGTTGCTGAACAGTTCTTCGGAATAGATGCCCAGGGCCTGGAACAGAATGATGGTGAGCACCGCAAAAAACAGCAGCAGCCCAAGAAAATGCGGACGCAGTTCGGGGGCCACCGGGTCAATGAAATACACCAGGACGAGCGGGGGCAGGATGGCACTCAGGCCATGAATGAACTTGACGAAAACAACAAAAAATTCAACAAAACCGGCACGCGTTAAAAACAAACTGTCAATGGACGACTTCTTTCGCATACAGCATCCCTCATTGCACTCCAGACTTTCTGTTCGGCTGTTTGGTCAATAAGGCAGCAGGCTGCTTAGAGGCCAGTCGAACTACGGCTACTCTGGGTAATACGCAACTATCCAATTCAAATGCGGCGTGTCATTTGATGGGATTTGCGGGGTGGTGACTTAAGGGAGTGTTTCCTTGACCTGCCTTGTCAATAAGTTGACTGTGGTGCGGATGTGCCGTTTAGGGCGCTTGGGGTGCAGGTCGTTCGGCATTTTCTTGACATTCCTTGTCTTAACACTCGGTCAGGGGGTGTGATTTTGAGTGTAGGAACAAATGTGAGAATTTTCCTGCCGAACGGGGAAAGCTTTTTCAAATGGAAGTAGGAAAGGGGGACAAAGAGAGGGTGGCAAGGCACGCTAAGTGCCCGGCCACCGGGACTTTCGAGGGATCAGAAGTTGCCTTTCAAACTCACCGTGAAATTGCGTGGTTCACCATAAAAGTTGCCCCACGAGGCTGTACCGACGGTGTTGTAGTAGTTTTTGTCGAATAGATTGTTGCCGTTGAGCGCCACGGTCCACGTGTCGTCGACGCGGTACGCCAGCCGTGCGTTCCACACCGCATAACCGGCCTGTTCCAGCTTGATGGTCTGCATGCGGTAGTTGCTGCTCTGGGCATTGACGCCGGTGCCCACGCTCCACTTCGACAGCGCGCCGTCGAGCTGGTAATCGCCCCAGACCCGCAGCATATGCTTGGGCACGTAGGTGTTGGATGAGCCGCCTTCGAGGGCGCTGTCGATGGTCTTCAGTGACTTGGTCTGGGTGTAGGTGTAGCCGCCTGAAACCTGCAAGCGCTCAAGCACTTCACCGCTGACTTCGGCCTCCACGCCTTGGGCGCGCACCCGGGCGGTGTCGGTGTAGCAAAAGCCATCGGCGGAGGTTGCACAGAAGCTGCGGAAGTCGGTTTCAGCACCGTTTTTCTCGAGGGCGCGGAACAGCGCCAGGGAGCTGTTGAGGCGCCCGTCGAACCATTCGCCCTTGATGCCCAGCTCATAGTTGTCGCCGATCTTCGGCTTGAGCGCGGCGCCATCGGCGGTGGCATAGGCGCTTTGCGGCTGGAAGATATCCGCGTAGCTGGCGTACACCGACAGGTGCTCGTTGAGGTCATAGATCAGCGCGGCGAACGGCGTGACTTCGCCGGTTTCCTTGGAGCGCGCATCCTGCAGCGACCACTCGCCCCAGCCCAGGCTGTAGGACTGGCGACGGTTGTCGTACCAGCTCACGCGGCTGCCCACGATGAACATCAACGGTTCGGCCAGGCGCAGGCGCAAGGTGGCGTAGGCGCCGTACTGGGTGGCGGTTTCCTTGATCGTGCTGCCACGGTACATGTTCGGCCAGAAGGTGTTGTCGGCCGGCTCCGGCAAATGGTGGTTGGGCGTGTAGATGCCCTGGCGCGTCGGCAGGTTTTGGATCGCGTACACATCGTCCTGGGTGCCACGGCTGCCGTTGGCGCCGAGGATCAGCTCGTGTTCCAGGCCGAAGGCTTCGAACTTGCCGTCGAGGTAGGCGTCGAGGCCGTAGTCGCGGTGGTCGTAGTCCATCAACGCGGCGTAGGACAGGGCGGTGGGCGCCGGGTCGCCGTACTGGATCGTGCCTTCGCTGGCGGCGTACTTGGTGTCTTGCAGGTTGCGACTATGCACGGCCGCGACCTTGATTTTCCAGTCGTCGTTGAGCGCGTGGGTGAGGTCGACGAAGTAGGTGGCGCGGCGGCTTTGCCAGTCGTTCCAGGACTGGCCCAGGCACGTGGAGCGGCTGAGGTTGGCGCTCTTGCCGTCGGCATAACGCGGCAGGCCGCCCCAGCACGGAGTGGCATCGACGTCTTCGTAGCTGGCGCCGATGCCCAGGGTGGTGTCGGGGCTCAGGTCGACGTCCAGTGCGCCATAAAATGCCTGGTCCTTGCGCTTGGCGATGTCCATGTACGAGGCGCGATCCTGCTGGCTGATCGCCACGCGGCCGCGCACGGTGCCGCTGTCATTCAGCGCGCCGCCGGTGTCGAGGTCGGCGCGGTAGTTGTCCCAGGTGCCGGCGGACAGCGACAGGCTGGTGGTGGGCTTGGCCTGGGGCCGCTTGCGCACAAAGTTCACCGCGCCGCTGGCGGTGCCGGCGCCCTTGAGCATGCCGGCGGCACCCTTGAGCACTTCCACGCGGTCATAAATCGCCATGTTGGCGCTGAAACTGTCGGCCTGGGCGTAGTCCTTGCCCATGTCCAGCGGTACGCCGTCGTACTGGTACTGGCCGAGCATCTTGAAGCCACGGGAATAGAAGTACTTGCCACCCATGGGCGATTCGTAGCTGGTGATGCCGGGCGTGCGTTCCATCACGTCGTCAATGGTGGTGACGTTCTGGTCGTCCATCAATTGGCGGGTCATCACGCTCACCGACTGCGGCGTTTCCCGCAGGCTGTGTTGGCCTTTGCCGATGGTCACCGCGCCGGTGGTGTAGGAACCGGTGCCCTCGGTGGTGGCGCCCAGGCGGTCGCCGGTGATGGTGGTTGCGCCCAGGTTCAGCGCGCCGGTTTCAGCCACCTGTGGCAGCAGCAACCAGGTGCTGTTGCCCTGACGCTGGGCTTGCAGGCCTTGGCCGCGCAACAACTGGTCGAGGGCTTGCGCGGGGTCGAAGCGGCCATTCAGGCCGGCGCTGGTCTTGCCGGCGACGCTGCCGGCGTCATACGACAGGCTGATGCCGGCCTGGCGGGCGAACTGGTCCAGGGCATTGGCCAGGGAACCGGCGGCGATGTTCCAGTCGCGGGCCTGGGTGTCACTGGCCGGGGCCTGGGCCAGCACGCTCAGGGGCAGGGCGCCGCCGCTCAGGCAGGCGCCGAGCAGGGCGGCCTGGACCGCGCGCTTGAGGGGGGAACGGGGGGAGGGGAACGCTTGCATGACCGTGGGCTGCTCCTGAAGGAAGTGGAAAAAGACTGGCCTGTTGATCGGCCTTTCCTTACAGGTCGAACGGCAATGCGAATTCACCTCATTTATTTTTCAACGGTTTATACCCGGGGGGTGACGCTCACCCAATACCGGCTGCGGTAGGTGACATCGACGTTGAGCGATTGCGCAACCAGCGTCAGCACTTGATCGGTATCGCTCAACTGATAGGTGCCCGACACCCGCAACCCGGCCACCGCTTCGCTGCAACGCACCAGCCCGTTGCGGTAACGCGCCAATTCACTGAGGAAATCATCCAGGCGCATGTTATGGGCGCTGATTACGCCGTCGCTCCAGGCCCAGGGGTCGAGGCCGTTGGCGATGGGCAGGCGGATGCTGTGGCGGTCGATCAGCACCGCCGTGCCGGGCTGGATCAACTGGCGGGCGTTGGCGTCATGGCGGTCGGCAAACACCGCCACGCTGCCCTGTTGCACCGCGACCAGCGTGCCTTGGGCTTCTTCGCGGACCAGCACGCGCGCACCTTGGGCACGCAGGTCAGCGTTGCGGGCCAGGACCCAGAAGGGGCGACTGTCGCCGCTGGGCTGCACCAGGATTTCGCCTTGGCGCAGCTGCACCTTGCGGCGTTCTGCGTTGAAGGTGGTATCGATTGCGGTGGCGCTGTTGAGTTGGACCTGGCTGCCGTCGTCCAGCGTCACGCGTCGCTGTTCGCCGGTGGCAGTGCGGTAGTCGGCCACCAGGGCGGGCAGCGGCGTGTAGTCGCGGCCGAACCAGGTCAGCCCGGCCGCACCGGCCACCAGGCCCAGCAGCTTGAGGCTTTCCCGGCGGCTGATGCGTTGCCGCGCGCCGCTGAGGGTGCGCCGCCCGAGCTGGGCCGGCAGGTGGCTGAAGTCGTCATTCATGGTCGCCACGCGCTGCCACACCTGCTGGTGTTCGGCGCTGCTGTGCAGCCAGCGTTCAAACGCGGCGGTGCTGGCGTCGTCGGCGACATTGAAACGCAGCTTGATCATCCACTGGATCGCCTGGTCCACCAGGCGCGGGTCAGCATTCCTCATAGCGCAACCGATAACAGGCGTGCAGCGCCTTGGACAGGTCGCGCTCCACGGTGGCCTTGGACACGCCGAGGCGCAGGGCGATTTGCGCGCAGGTCAGGCCGTCCAATTGGGCGAGCAAGAAGGCTTCGCGCACGCGCGGCTTGAGTTGGTCGAGCAGGCGGTCGATGCGCTCCAGGCTGTCGAGGATCAGGCGCCGGGTTTCTTCCGACGGCACCTCGGCCTGTGGGAAATGCGCGAGGCTTTCGAGGTAGGCGCGTTCCAGTTCGCGGCGTCGGTATTGGTCGATCATCAGGCTGCGGGCGATGCTGCTCAGGTACGCGCGCGGTTGCTGCAAGGTCTGCTGCCTGCGCGCGTTGAGCAAGCGCACAAACGTCTCCTGCGCCAGGTCGGCGGCATGCTCGCGGCAGCCGGTGCGCCGGTTCAACCAGCCGTGCAGCCAGGAGTGATGGGCCAGGTACAGCTGGCCGATGGCGGCGGGGTCCAGTGGGTGATCGCTCGACATGGGCTTCCTGGCACAGCAGTCATAATTGATAATGTTTCGCATTCTAGTCGTTCATTATGGCAATGAGCAATCACCGGCGCGCAATGTATCCAGCACAATTTTTTGTTGGCCCACGGTGCGCGGATTACGCTCCAGGTTTTCCCGATGGATGGCTTGAGCATGATCGACCTTGCGACGCTGGCGGTTTTTTGCGGTGCGGTGCTGTTGTTGCTGTTGTCGCCGGGGCCGAACATGGCCTTTGTCATTAGCCACGGTGTGAGCCACGGCTGGCGCGGCGGCATCGCCTGCGCCCTGGGCATCGGCGTGGCCGACCTGCTGCTGACCGTGCTGACCGCCAGCGGGGTGACGGCGCTGGTGGCCAGTTGGCCGCCGTCGTTTGACCTGATCCGCTATGCGGGGGTGGTTTATCTGCTGTGGCTGGTGTTCAAGACCTTGCAGAAAAGCCCGCGTTTGGACACGGCTCACGCCCACCGCATACCCCTTAGTCGCGTGTGTGTGCAAGCAATGCTCAACAGTTTGCTCAACCCCAAGGCGTTGTTGTTTTTTGTGGTGTTTTTGCCGCAGTTTGTGCGGCCGCAGGCGGGATCGATTGCCGTGCAGTTGATGGTGCTTGGCGGTGTTTTGACCGTGATCGCAGCAGTATTTCATGGGCTGCTGGGGGCGTTTGGTGGTGTGCTGAGCCGTTTCTTTGCCGGGCGCTCGCACAGCGCCCGGCTACAGAAATGGGGGCTGGCGACCGTGCTGACGGTGTTGGCGGTGCGGTTGGCGGTGATGTCGCGTCCCAATTGACTCACCTGCGACCTCATGACCGACCGAGATCAAATGTGGGAGCGGGCTTGCTCGCGAATGCGGTGTGTCAGTCGAAGCATCTTTAACTGAGCCACCGTATTCGCGGGCAAGCCCGCTCCCACAGGGGTTTTGTATTATCAGCCCAGTAAAGCGGCGGCCCGCGCAACAATCTCACCACGAGTCTTGCGCGACTGCGCCGTGCGCTTATGCGCTTCTTCCAGCACCGCCTTGGGCGCTGTATCCGGGCGACCCGCATCAAACGGCGGCGCCGGCGCGTATTCGATCTGCAACTGCACCAGCTGCGCCGTCGCTTCGTCGTACAGCTCCGCAGCCAGTGTCAACGCGAAATCGATACCAGCGGTGATGCCGCCCCCCGTCAACAGGTTGCCATCGCGCACCACGCGCTCTTGCACGGGGATCGCACCGAGCGGGGCGAGCATGTCGTGATACGCCCAGTGGGTGGTAGCCTTGCGCCCGCGCAGCAGGCCCGCCGCGCCCAATACCAATGAACCCGTGCACACCGACGTCACATACCGCGCGGTCTGCGCCTGTACCGTGAGGAAGTCCAGGGTCTGCGGGTCTTCCATCAACGCGCCCACGCCGGAACCGCCCGGCACACAGAGCACATCCAACGGCGGGCAGTCGGCATAGGTCATGGTCGGGGTGAACACCAGCCCGGTGCTGGAGGTGATCGGCGCCAGGTCTTTCCACACCAGGTGCAACGTCACGTCCGGCAGCGAGCCGAGGACGTCATAGGGGCCGGTCAGGTCCAGTTGCTGGATGCCGGGGAACAACACAAAGCCGATCTGCAAGGTCATGGACAGCGCTCCGAGAAAGGGGTGGACGGCTCAACTCTAGAGGCCTAGGCTTTGGCGCACACGCCATTCAGCCCACAGATCACGCCAATCATGCCGCGAATCGTCCATGTCCTCGCTTTTGCCAATGCCCAGGTGCTCGACGTGACCGGGCCGTTGCAGGTGTTCGCCTCCACCAACGACCTGGCGCGCCAGCGCGGCTTGCCGTTGCCTTACGCGGTCACGGTGATCGCCGCGCAAACGGCGCCGGTGATGACGTCCGCCGGCCTGGCGCTGGTGGCCGAGCCGTTGCCGGCCATCGACGCACCTTGCGACACCCTGGTGATCGCCGGCGGCTGGGGCGTGTACGGCGCCGCCGAAGACCCGGCCTTGGTGGAGTGGGTGCGGGAAAAAGCCCGGCACACCCGGCGCATGACCTCGGTGTGCACCGGCGCCTTCCTGCTGGCGGCCAGTGGTTTACTGGACGGCTGCCGCGTGGCCACCCACTGGACGCGCTGCGACGAACTGGCGCGCAAATTCCCCGCGCTGACGGTGGAATCCAACCCGATCTTCATCCGCCAGGGCGCAGTGTGGACCTCCGCCGGCGTCACCGCTGGCATCGACCTGTGCCTGGCGTTGGTGGAAGACGACCTGGGCAGCGAAGTGGCCCTGGAAGTGGCGCGGCACCTGGTTGTGTTCCTCAAACGCCCGGGCGGGCAATCCCAATTCAGCGTGACCTTGTCCCTGCAAAAGGCTGACAGCCGCTTCAGCGAACTCCACGCCTGGATGGCCGAAAACCTCACCCTCGACCTGAACATCCCGACCCTGGCCGCCCAGGCCGGCATGAGCGAACGCAGCTTTGTGCGCCACTACCGCAACGAAACCGGCCAGACCCCGGCGCGGGCGGTGGAACTGATCCGCGTCGAAACCGCGCGCAGGCAATTGGCGGACAGCACGGCGTCGATCAAGCGCATTGCCGTGCAGTGTGGTTTTGGCAGTGAGGAAACCTTGCGCCGCAGTTTTTTAAGGGCCTTGGCGGTGACGCCGCAGGCTTATCGTGAGCGGTTTTCGCTGAGCAATTCCAGCAGTGCATCCAGCGTGGCTAGAGGCGCTTCCTGAGGAATATTGTGGCCGACGCCGGGCAAGATCCTGCGCCGATAAAAACCGCTGAAATGCGCCGCGTCATCATCTTCCACGGGAGGCGGCCCCACCCCGTCGTCCGCACCGTATAGGGAGATGCTCGGCACCGAAATCGTCGGTTGCAGGGCCAACGCCTGTTCGATCGCTTCCAGTGCCGGGTCGCCCGACGCGTACATAAAACGGTGGCGATAGGAGTGAATCACTACCTCGACGAAGTCCGGGTTATCGAACGACGGCGCGCTCTGCTCAAACAGGCCCGCCCCCTCGTCCCAGGACGGTGACCACAGCGTCCATAGCAACTGGCACAGCTCACGGCGGTTGGCGCTCAAACCGTCCACGCCCCGTTGCGTATGAAAGTAGAACTGATACCACAACCGATGCTCCGTCTCCGGTGCACAGGGGGTGATCGACTTGGCGATGTCCTGGATGTTGTAGCCATCCCCGGTTACCAACCCACGCACCCGTTCGGGCCACAGTGCGGCGACGATACAGGCGGCGCGCCCACCCCAGTCATATCCAGCCAGGGTGGCCTGGGGGATCGACAGCGCATCCATGAAATCCAGCAAGTCCTTGGCCAACGCCGCCTGTTGCCCGGAGCGCATCACCTGCTCGTTGATAAACCGCGTCGGGCCGTACCCGCGCAAATACGGCACCAATACCCGATAGCCCCCCTCGGCCAGCACCGGTGCAATGGCGTCATAGCCGCGTGGGTCATAGGGGAAACCATGCAGCAGAATCACGGGCGTTCCGTCGAGGGGGCCGTGGGCTTCGTACGCCACATCGAGCATGGAGGTGCGCACGTAGAGCAGCGGGGCTGTGGTGGTCATGGTGGGTGATTACCGGCTGGCCAGGAGTGCTGAAACTCTAGCCGATTGTTGTGGCGGGTTGTGGGCAGGGGTTACTTGCCTGAGCCGGTTTGTCGAAGGCCTATGCAATTTCCCCACGGGTCGCGGACCTGGCAAATCCAATGACCACCCTCGATCTCCATGGGCCCGCGATACAACGTCCCGCCCAGTTCCTCAAACCGTCGCAATGCGTGCTGCAAGTCGTCTACTCCCCAGTACACCACTGACCCCGCTGCACCGGACGCGACCTTGTCATCGGCGTTGACGATCTCGAGGGCTACGCCTGCTACATCCAAATGGCCGAAGTCATCAGGGGCATGACGAATGCGTGTCGCCAACGGAAAGGCTGCGGCATACCACTCGGTTGCCGCACGCCAGTCCGGGACGTGAATAAGGATTGAGATGATGGGCATCCGCCGAACAGAACATCCGATACCTGTGTTTTTCCTGGCCAGCCAGTCTTGGCTCAACAACCCCAATACACGCAGATCGTGTCGCTGGCCATTCCAGGCCCCAGCCTCGCGCAACGTGCCTTCGGCTTTGAAGCCCAGTCGCTCCAACAACTTGAGCGACGCGGTATTTTGTGGATGTACCCAGGCCTCCACGCGATGCAATTGCATCTGTTCAAAACCCCAGTCGAGCATTGCCTGCAAAGCTTCACTCATCAATCCCTGGCCACGCGCGCCGGGCGCCAGTTCACAGGCGAGTGCGCAACTGTTCCACCCTCGGTTCCACTTGAACAGGCCACAACTGCCGATCAGTTTTCCATCGTGTTCGATCCCCCAGCGTGTGCCGGGGTTGGGTTGGCTGCGCCAGTGCGCGAAGGTTTCGATCAGGGCTTCGGCCTGGGCAATATGGGTCATCGCGTCGGCGCCGAACCAGCGCATGCTGTCGGCATCGCGGTGGATGTCGAATAGCGTCGGTGCGTCGCTTGCCACCAGCTCACGCAGGTTCAGGCGTTGGGTGTGTAGTGTTGGGAAGGGGCTCTGGCGCATGGGGTCCTGTCCGTAGCCGAGGGGCTGGTCATTGTGCCTCAGGGCTGCCAGGTCGTCTTCTCCCCACTGAGCTTGCGGTCGAGGAACGTCGCCGCGCTGATGAGCGCCAGGTGGCTCAAGGCCTGGGGCGTGTTGCCCAGGTGCCGGGCCTGGCCGTCGAACTCTTCGGCGTACAGGCCCAAGGGGTTGGCGTAGCGCAGCAGTTGTTCGAATTCGAGGTGGGCTTTTTCCACTTGGCCGGCGCGGGCGAGGCATTCGACGTACCAGAACGAGCACGCGGCAAACGCGCCTTCGGTGCCTTGCAGGCCGTCGATCTGGCTGTCGTCGTTGCGGTAGCGGTAGACCATGCCGTCGCGCACCAGGCTTTTCTGGATGGCTTCAAGGGTCGACAGCCAACGCGGGTCGGTGGCCGCGACGAAGCGCACCAGCGGCATCAACAGCATCGAACCATCGAGCGCCGTGCTGCCGATGTGCTGCACAAAATGCCCGCGCTCTGCGTCCCAGAAGTTGCTCCAGATGTCGGCGTAGATTGCCTGGCGTGCCTGGTCCCAACGGGCGAATGGCGCCGGCAGCGAGCGTTTGGACGCCAGGCGGATCGCGCGGTCCAGCGCCACCCAGCACATCAGTCGCGAATGCAGGAAGTGGTGCTGCTCGCCACGCATTTCCCAGATGCCCACGTCTTCGGTGTTCCAGATTTCACAGACCTGATCGGCGACTTCCACCGTGTGTTGCCAGCCGTCATGGGAGATGGCTTCGCCGTATTTGTTGACCAGGTACACCGCGTCCATCAGCTCGCCGTAGATATCCAGCTGGATCTGCCCGACCGCCCCGTTGCCGATGCGCACCGGCTTGGCGCCGCCGTGGCCGGCGAGGTGCGCCAGTTCGGTTTCCGGCAGTTCCTGGCGGCCGTCGATGCCGTAGAGGATATTGATCTTCATCGGCTGGCCGCAGCAATCACTGACCCGGCCCTTGAGCCAGCGCATGTAGGCGTTGGCTTCCTCGACAAAACCCAGGCGCATGAACGCGTAGACGGTAAACGAAGCGTCGCGGATCCAGGTGTAGCGGTAATCCCAGTTGCGCTCGCCGCCGGGTGTTTCCGGCAGGCCGAAGGTGGCGGCGGCGATGATTGCGCCGTGTTTGCGTGAGGTCAAAAGCTTCAACGCCAGGGCGGAACGATTGACCATTTCGCGCCAGCGTCCCCGGTAATTCGACTGCGCGATCCAGCCGCGCCAGAATTTCAAGGTGTGGGCCAGGGCGAGGTCGGTGCAGTGGCTGTCTACCCGGTCGTCATCCACACCGCCGAGGACAAAGTCGGCGCCTTCGCCCTGGTTCAGGGTGAAGCGGGCGACGGCCGCGCCGTCGTCGATCAGCAACGGCTGGCTGCTGGCCAAGCGCAGGCCGGGCTGGCCGTCGGCGTTGAAACACACCGCGCCGTTATCGAGCGCGACGTGGGTCGGCGCACGTGCGTAGTCATGGCGCACGGCGCAGCGCAGGTGGATATCGGCCGTGCCGCTGACCACCCGCACACGGCGAATCAACAGCGGCAGGTCGTCGATTTCATCGCTGATGGCCAGCAGGTCGGTGACTTCCACCACCGCTGCATCGCTGAGCCAGCGGGTTTGCAGCACGTTGGTGTCGGGCAGGTAGATCTGCTCGCGGCGGGCGTTGGGCAGGTCCGGCGTGAGTTGGAAAATGCCGGCGTCGGGGCTGTCCAGCAGGGCACAGAAGATCGACGGGCTGTCGAACTCCGGCCAGCAGAAGAAGTCGATGCTGCCTTTGTCGTTGACCAGGGCCGCACTGCGCATGTCGCCGATGATGCCGTGGGCATCGATGGCGCTCTGGGGTTCGTTGTTTAACTCAACCATTGCCGCGAAACTCCGGGTAAAGGCTCATGCCGCCGTCAATGAACAGGGTGCTGCCGACCACATAGTCGGAGGCATCGCTGGCCAGCCACACCACGGCGTTGGCCACGTCTTCCACGTCGCCGACGCGGCCGTAGGGGATCAGCTTCAGCAACTCTTTTTCCGCTGCGCCTTCAGTGGCGGCACGGTTGATCGGCGTGCGGATCGCCCCCGGCGCAATGCCGTTGATGCGGATGCGCTGCTCGCTGACTTCCTGGGCGAGGGTGCGCATCAACATCTCGACGCCGCCTTTGGAGGCGGCGTAATTCACATGCCCGGCCCAGGGGATCAGTTGGTGCACCGAACTCATGTGGATGATTTTTCCCGCTGCCCGCGACACGCCTTCACGCACGCCCTGGCGATTGAAGATACGCACGGCCGCACGGGCGCAGAGGAACTGGCCGGTGAGGTTGACGCCGATCACCGTGTTCCAGTCGTCGAGGCTCATGTCCACCAGGTTGGCGTCTTTTTGCAGGCCGGAGTTGGCGACCAGAATGTCGAGGTGGCCAAAGGCGTCGAGGGTCTGCGCGAAGAGGCGTTCCACGTCCGCCTCCTTGGACACATCGCCACCGATGGCAATCGCCCGGCCGCCGTTGGCGTTGATCTGCGCCGCGAGGGCTTCGGCGGGAGCCGCCTGGGCGTTGTAATTGAGCACCACGGCCGCGCCGGCATCGGCCAGGGCCTTGGCGGCACCCGCGCCGATGCCGGAGCTGGCGCCGGTGACCAGGGCGACTTGTTGCTGCAGCGAGAGAAGCATGGGCCAACCACCATTGCTAGAGGGTTCAGTTAGCTGACTGGTGGGGTGGGGCGTAAGTTCAGCGGCGCTTGCATCGATGGCGATGCCGCGGCGCTTCGAACTGTGCCGACACGACCGGTAGCAATTGCCCGACTTAATAGGAAGCATTACTATTCACGCCCCGCCTCCCCAGTGCCTCCGCGATGATTCCCCAGCCGCCCCGCAGAACAGGCTTTTTCGACTATTACGAAGAGTTGATCGGCACCTGGACGCGCCGCCTGAGAAACCGTCAGCAGGCCGAGGATCTGGCGCACGACACCTTTGTGCGGGTGCTGGAGGCCCGTTCCACCGAGGTTGAGCAACCGCGCGCCTACCTGCATCAGACTGCGCGCAATATCGCGGTGGACGCCCATCGCCGCGAAGACCGGCGCGAGGCATTGGGGCTGGACGCCTTTGAGCAAAGTTCGCCCCACAGCGGCGACCCGGAGCATTTCATGCATGCGATCCAGTTGGCGGATTCCATCGAGCGGGCCCTGGCGGAGTTGCCGCTCAACTGTCGCAGGATTTTCATCTGGCAGAAAATCGAAGGCCTTACCCAGCAGGAAATTGCCGAACGCCTGGGCTTGTCCAAGAACATGGTGGAAAAGTATATGATCCGCACCCTGCGGCATCTGCGTGACCGCCTGGACGCGCTGGCCCCATGAACCAAGGATCTTCCATGATGGATACCCGTGCCCGAGACGAGGCTGCGCAATGGTTTGTGCGCCTGCAAGACGCCGAACTGAGCGCCGCCGAGCGCCAGCAGTTCGAGGCGTGGCGCCGGGAGCATCCCGCCCACCAATATGAATTCGATGTGCTGCGCGGCTTGTGGAGCGCCGCCGACCTGCTGCCAGCGGCGCGCCTGCAGGCGCTGTGCGCGGCGCCGGCCGAACGGCCGAAGCGCCGCGCGGTGTTGCGTTATGCGGTGGCTGCCAGTGTGGTGGCCGTTGCCATTGGCTTGGGCGTGTTCAGCATTCAACCAAAACCCTACAGCGCCGAATTCAGCACGCGGTTGGGCGAGCATCGCCAGGTGACCTTGCCCGACGGCTCGATGATGGAGTTGAACAGTCGCAGCGTGGTCGCGGTGCATTTCGAGAAAGGCCGGCGTGGCGTGGTGCTCAAACAGGGCGAGGCGATGTTCAGCGTCGAACACGATACGAGTCGCCCGTTCGTGGTCGCCGCCGGGGCCGGGCAAGTCACCGTGACCGGCACCCGCTTTGACGTGCGCCGCGACGACGACCAGACCCGCGTGGTGGTCGAGGCCGGCACCGTCAAGGTGCAAGGGCAGGCAGCGGATGCCATTGTCACCCTCACGGCGGGACGCGGCACGCACATCGACCGCCAGGGCAACGTGGTGCCAGCCTACGCGGTCAACGCTGAGGAACTGACCGCCTGGCGCAGCGGCAAACTGGTGTTCAACAACGCCACCTTGGGCGAGGTGGCGCGGGAAGTCTCACGCTACCGCGAGCAGCCGTTGCGGGTGGGCTCGGCGGCGGTGGGCGAGCTGCGCCTGACCAGTGTGTTCAAGTCCAGCGACACCGAGGCCTTGCTCAAGGCCTTGCCCCACATCCTGCCGGTGGCCGTGCGCGCCTTGCCGGACGGCAGCCAGGAAATTATTTCACGCTGACATTCAGGTTTTTTCCGCGCTCGTCGTCTTCTCCTGCAACTGCAACTGGTTTGCATTAACGGCCGCACTTGCTTGCGATCACAGGACTCGATTCGACGTGAAAAAACTTGCTCGCCACAACAATAAAATCTCCCGCTGGGCGCCGTTGGCCCTGGCCCTGGCCGTCAGCAGCGCGGCGTACGCCGCCGACGCCATCCATATCCAGGCCCAGCCCCTGGGGGCGGCGCTGAGCCAGTTGGGCCAGCAAACGTCCCTGCAAGTGTTCTTCAGCCCAGACATGGTCGCCGGCAAGCAAGCCCCGGCAGTGGACGGCAACCTGTCGCCGGAACAGGCCCTGCGCCAACTGCTGCAAGGCAGCGGCCTGGACTACCAGATCGACGCCGGCTCTGTGACCTTGCGCCCGCTGAGCAGCGGCACCGGTGCAGCCGGCTCGCCGCTGGAACTGGGCACCACCGACATCAAGGTGGTCGGCGACTGGCTCGGTGATGCCAATGCCGAAGTGGTGCAGAACCACCCCGGCGCGCGGACGGTGATCCGCCGCGAGGCCATGGTGGAGCAGGGCGCAATGAACGTCGGCGACGTGTTGCGCCGTGTGCCGGGGGTGCAGGTGCAGGAATCCAACGGCACCGGTGGCAGCGATATTTCCCTCAACGTCGGTGTGCGTGGTCTTACGTCGCGGTTGTCGCCACGTTCCACGGTGTTGATCGACGGCGTACCGGCCGCGTTCGCTCCGTATGGCCAGCCGCAACTGTCGATGGCGCCGATTTCCGCCGGCAACCTGGACAGCATCGACGTGGTGCGCGGCGCCGGTTCCGTGCGTTATGGGCCGCAAAACGTCGGTGGCGTTATCAACTTTGTTACCCGCGCGATCCCCGAGAAGTTCTCCGGTGAAGTCGGCACCACCCTGGAAACCTCGGCCCATGGCGGCTGGAAACATCTGGAAAACGCCTTTGTCGGCGGCACCGCAGACAACGGCATCGGCGCGGCGTTGCTGTACTCCGGGGTCAAGGGCGACGGTTATCGCAACAGCAACAATTCCAATGACATCAATGATGTGATCCTCAAGACTCATTGGGCGCCGACCGATCAAGACGACTTCTCCATCAACTTCCACTACTACGACGCCACCGCCGACATGCCCGGCGGCCTGACCCAGAAGCAGTTCGACGCCAACCCCTACCAATCGGTGCGCGACTGGGACAATTTCACCGGGCGCCGCAAGGATGTGTCCTTCAAGTACATCCGGCAGATCGACGACCGCACCCAGGCCGAAGTGCTGACGTACTATTCCGACAGCTTCCGTGGCAGCAATATCGCCAACCGCGACTTGCTTACCCTCGGCTCGTACCCGCGCACCTACTACACCTTTGGCATCGAGCCGCGGGTGAGCCATGTGTTTGATGTGGGCCCGAGCACCCAGGAAGTCAGCGTCGGTTATCGCTACCTCAAGGAAGGCATGCACGAGCAGGCCACCAGCCTCAACCTGGTCAACAATGTGCCCACTCCGGGCGGGCGCAGCGACGGCCACGTGTATCAGGACCGTACCGGTGGCACCGAAGCCAATGCCTTCTACGTCGATAACAAGATCGACATCGGCAAGTGGACCATCACCCCGGGCATCCGCTTCGAAGACATCCGCACCGAATGGCACGACCGCCCGGTGGTCCCGCTGACCGGCCCGCGCACCCTGGAAAAACGCCGCGAGGTGCACAACAACGAACCGCTGCCGGCCTTGAGCGTGATGTACCACGTCTCCGACGCGTGGAAACTGTTCGCCAACTACGAAACGTCCTTCGGCAGCTTGCAGTATTTCCAGCTAGGGCAGGGCGGTACGGGCGACCAGACCGCCAACGGCCTGAACCCGGAAAAAGCCAAGACCTACGAAGTGGGCACGCGCTACAACGACAACGTGTGGGGCGGCGAAGTGACGCTGTTCTACATCGACTTCGCCGATGAGCTGCAATACGTCAGCAACGCCGTGGGCTGGACCAACCTCGGCGCCACCAAGCACACCGGTCTCGAAGCCTCGGCCCACTACGACCTGTCGAACCTCGACCCGCGCCTGGACGGCCTGACCGCCAACGCCGGCTTCACCTACACCAAGGCCACCTCCGAAGGCGATGTGCCCTTCAAGGGCCGTGACCTGCCGCTGTACTCCCGTGAAGTGGCGACGCTGGGCCTGCGGTATGACGTCAACCACTGGACCCACAACCTGGATGTCTACGCCCAGTCCGGCCAGCGCGCGCCAGGCACCGGTACCACTTACATCACCCAAGGCACGGCCGATGGTCAATACGGTGATATTCCGGGCTATGTCTCGGTCAACGTGCGCAGTGGCTATGACTTTGGCGCGCAGCTGTCGAACCTGAAGCTGGGCGTGGGGGTGAAAAACGTCTTCGACCAGCAGCACTACACCCGCTCCAGCGACAACAATGCCGGGTTGTACCTGGGTGAGCCACGTACGTTCTTTGTACAGGCCAGCGTCGGGTTCTGATCCGTACCGGGGTGGAATAATCGCAGCTCAAGGGCTGCGATTTTTTTTGCTGTTTTCCTACGCTTTCACGCGAATATCGGGAGGCTCGACCGGAACCGTTTCCGACAAATGCGCCACACAGAGGGATGCCTGATCGGCCTGGACGCGACGTTGGGCTGGCAGGTTCACGATCCAACCTTCTTGCACTGGAGACATTTATGTCGGTATCGACCCTCGAGTCATCCGTACCCGCCTCATCCGCCCTTGATCCGTCGTTGTCCGCGCCACAGGGCAAGGCCAATCGCCCGGCGCCGGCTGCGCCTTCCTCTGGCGGCCAGAATACGGCGAATGTGAATTTCCGTTCGCAGGAGACCACGACCGGGCCGGTGTTTGGCGATCATCAACCGCCATCTGACCGTGCGGGTCATCAGCATCACGGCAATCACCCCCACAACCCCTTTGCAAGTAATCAGGCGATGCGGTACCCAGGGGTCGCGGAGCAGTTCAAAAACTGGATGAACCAATGGTTTGGCGGCTGCTGGCCGTTCAAGCCAAAACCCTGCAATGGTGCGCCGCCAAGGCCGCATCCTGGTTCGGGTGCTCCCTCCAGGCCGTACCCAGAAAAGGACTACACGAAGCAGAACCATGAACAGTTGACACAGGCGCTGCTGGATAACTTCAGAGCGTTTACAGCGCCCCGTTATAAGAATTCGATGACCATCGACGATATCAGGAAAATGGCCAACAGAGATCCGGGCGCCGACCCGGTGATGAACAATAATATTCTTCTGGCCAAAGAGATCCTCAACCGTCCCGACCTGATGCGTGCCCTGGATCGCAACAATGGAACGGGGGCCACGGATGGCAAGTTCAGCAGGCAGGATCTGCGTGATGCTCTCAACGACACGAACTTTTTCCGCTACAAGAGTGACAAGGAGGTCGCCAGGGAATTGCTTGACCATTTCAGCGAGTTGGAACGGCGTTGGGGCGGAAAAATCAGTATTGCCGATCTGAAAGCACTGGCTGCCCAACGCCCGACGGGCGACTCTGCCAAGGATCACCTTATCCAGTTGGCCCAGGTGCTCCTCCGTCGCGGTCACTTGTTGGGGAAGCTGGATGACAATGGCGATGGGTATCTCAGTCGAAGGGAGCTCTACAGGTTGGCTCACTGACGGCGAAGCCGTGCGGTCATGAGGCGCCGTGAGCTTTTTTGCGGTGCCTCATGCCGGCAGACATATGTGTCAGGAACTATTTCCACAGGGACGCCACTCAGGCTATACCACCCCATCGGCGCGGTGGGACGGGTCGCTTTTCAGCCACCGAGAGAGGGTCCAGATATGCCTACAACTTCGCTTCAATCTCGCCAGGGTGGTTTTTCACAAGCCGTTCGCTGTGGGCATGACGCGGAGCCGCTCGGGGTGGCGGCCGGCGCTGAAGCAGCCGAAGGGCTTGCGGCCAGTTGCTGTGCCCAAACGCGGCGAATGAAAGCGTTTACCGGTCAACGGCAATTCCAGGCGCCGGTCCCGGATGATTTTGCCAGGGGCATGCTGGCGCCAGGGCTGGCGGAAGGGACGGTGGCGTCGCCCTTGAAACCTATCGCCAGTGGCCTGGCCACATTGGTCATGGGGCTGTTGGCCTGGCGTCGGCAAAAGCCTGGCTGAGCACAGGTCCGGCCGCCTTTTTACATACTGTCATTGGTATTTTGCGCCAGTCTGGAACTGTCGTACTCCGCTCACCACAGAGGTTTGCTTGTGTTCATGGAACCAGGCACAGATCTGAGAAAAGTTGGAGAAGTCGCATGACAATCGATGCTGCACTACCTCACGCGCGGCTAGCGGCCACGGGCGCATCGGCGCCGGCAGAACAGGGCTCACGATCGGCGGCGTGTTTACCGGCCACCCACCACGATGCCTGGAACGACGCCCCCCATGTTGTGCGGCCTCGTGACATTTCATCGCCTGAGTTGCCTCGGCGGCCAGCGCTGTTGCGGGGCGGCGTGCCCGGCCTGCATCACCGTGCCTTGCAGAACCCACTGGCGCCGCGTGCGAGCCTGTTGCCGCCGGGCGCTGACTCAAAAGACAGCCAACTGGCCGATACCCTGAGGGAAAGCTTCGATTTGCTGCACCCCTTCCTGAAGGAAGGGCGACTGACGCTGTCATCCTTGCGGCAGGTGGCTGAAGCCAAGCCCGGCGACAGCGACAGACTGGACTGCGCCATCCTGGCGGCCCGCGAGATCCTCAACCGCCCGCCTCTGCAGGACGCAATCCTGAGCAGCGACGGTGAAATCACCCGCGACAGCTTGGCGGCCGCCGTGACCGCCGTGCAGGGCAACAGCTCCCCAGGTGCGTTCAGCCAGGACCCGTTCCATGGCCAGGAGAATGCGCAGGTGGTCAAAGCCTTGCAGGGGCTGTTCGAGCCGTTGCGCGATCAGACAAAGGACAGAACGTTCTTTTTTGACAAGCACCAGTATGTGGAAATTGCCGCGCTCAGGGCCCTGATGGGCGATCCCGATGTCGTCGGCCCACAGGGCCAGCCTGTACTGGACCCGGCCACCGGGTTGCCCGCCAAGCAGTACAGCGAACTCAGCGTGTACATGGCCAAGAACATCGTTGAGCGCCCGGGGTTACTGCGTTCGCTGGAGCGCGCCAGCGGCACGCGGATGTTCGGCCCGGCCCACCATGAAGGCTGGATCAGCAATAAAGGCCTGGAGCGCTGGCTTGAGCAGGACAAGGCCCACAAAGCCCTGTGAGACCAAGGCTTTGCGCGGGGGGTTACACCTTGAGAATCTTGCCGCTGATGGCCACGCCCGCGAGCAACAGGGCAATCAGTACAAAGGCGGTGCTCAGGCTGCTGCCATGAGCAATAAAGCCGATGACCGCCGGCCCGGCAAGAATGCCGGCGTAGCCCAGGGTGGTGATGGCCGGCACGGCGATATGTTCGGGCATCACCGTTTGCTTGCCGACGGCGCTGTACAGCACCGGCACAATGTTCGAGCAACCGGCGCCCACCAGTGCATAGCCGAGCAACGCGGTTTGCCACGCCGGGAACAGGGTGGCCAACAACATGCCTGCCGTGGCCAGCGCGCCGCCGATCACGATCACGCGGGTGGCGCCCAGGCGGCGCACAATGGCGTCACCGGTCAGGCGCCCGGCGGTCATGGTCAGGGCGAATGCAGCGTAGCCAAGGCCGGCGTAGGCTTCGTCGAGGCCACGTTCGGCGCTGAGGAACACGGCGCTCCAGTCGAGCACGGCGCCTTCGGCCAGAAATACGATGAAGCACAGGCAGCCGATAAACAGCACCACACCATGGGGTACGGCAAACGCAGGTCCTGAACTTTCACTGCCATAAGGCAACAGGTGTGGCCCGGCCTTGAGCAACGCCACGGCCATGATGACGATCACCACCAGGGTCGCCTGCAACGGTGTAAAGCCCAGCCCCAGCAACCCGGCGACGCCGGCCGCACCGACAATCCCCCCCAGGCTGAACAGGCCATGAAAACCCGACATCATGGTTTTGCCGCTGGCCCGCTCGACGATCACGGCTTGCAGGTTGACCGTTGAGTCCACCGTGCCCAGGCCTGCGCCAAACAGGAACAACCCGAGGATCAGCCACGGGATCGAACTGACGGTGGCCAGCATCGGCAGGGCCAGGCAGATCAGGATCGTGCCGGCGCTCAACACGCGCCGGCAGCCGTAGCGTGACGCCAACGCGCCAGCCACCGGCATGGCGATGATCGAGCCCACGCCCAGGCACAGCAGCAACAGGCCCAGGGTGCCTTCGTTCAACTGCGCCCGCGCCTTGGCATAGGGCACCAGCGGCGCCCACGCCGCGATGCCGAAACCGGCGATGAAAAAGGCGATGCGGGTGGACATTTGCTCCAGCCGCCCGGGAATCACGGGCGCAGGGGTGGGGATGGCGGTCATGGAAAATCCTTGGTTTTGCGTTCAACGAACGGTGTCCGGCGCGACATCCTTACATATCAGGCCGGGGGGAGCGAGCCGGGCGCCGGTGGCGGCGGCGGTGAATTTTATTTTTACAAAGGGGGAACGCTTCAAGTGTTACTCGCCACGTAAGGGGTATTGGATCTACCGGAGACGGTCTGGAAGGTGCGTAATCCCTGTGGGAACTGGTGAACCCCAGGCTTCTTGCAGTGGATCACGCACCTTCCAGACCGCCTCCCACAGCCACGGCATTCTGTAATACGCTGCTGTTCCAATCTGTAGGCAAGCGAGCGGATGAACCGATGAAATATTCCTGGCAGGCGCTGCCATGACCCAGTTCTACGATGCCCGGGGCAATCTCTACGGGGTGGTCAGCCCGGCCTTTTTACGCCGCCAGGGCATCGACCTGGCCGACACTGCCGCCCAGGCCGCGCGTGAGCGCCAGGGTTGGGCGCCGGCGGCGATCGCGTCCGAATGCAGCTGGGGTGGGGTGCCGCGCCCGGCCGGGGCCAAGGCCCACCGGTGTGATGGTTTGTTGGTCGGGCCGTTCCAGGACGAACCGCCATTTGACCTGTTGATCGTCAACACAGACGGCACCCTCGCCGAACGCAGCGGCAATGGCCTGACGATCTTTGCCCAGGCTCTCACGGACCATGGCTTGATGACGGCGGCCAGTGAGTTGCGCGTGCATCACGACCAACCCGGCGGCGCCTCGCCGGTGACCACTTGGGTGGAACCCGCGGTGTATGAGCAGGTAGGGGGATTTTGGCTTACATTGGGCCAGCCCACATTTGGGCCCCTGGCCGTTGGCGCATCGGACGTGGGCGACGCCGGACTCAGCCACCTCAGCGCACTGGCGGCGATCAACCCGCACTGGACGCAGAGTCAATTTGTGCGGGTGGGCAACCCCCACTGCGTCACGTTGGTGGAGCACGCGTCGGCGTTGCCGGACAACGCACAGATGCAGCAGCCCGCGCTATTCGAACCCTTGCAAGCGATTGCCTTTGCGCCGCCGGTTGGCCGTGGCCAGCCCTGTGCCGCCGGCGTCAACCTGCAATGGGCCGCGCGGGAAACCGACCACCGCGTGATCGCCCGCGTCTTTGAGCGCGGCGAAGGGCCCACGGCGTCGTCCGGCACCAGTGCCAGCGCGGTGGCGTGTGCAGCATGGCGCGCCGGCTGGGTGGCGGCGGGTGAGGTCGCGGTGGTGATGCCGGGCGGTACGGCGCCGGTGCGCTTGCAGGCCACGGCTGACACGTTGCTCGGTGTCAGCCTGTTCGGCACAGCGCGTCGGCACACTAGCGAATCATGAACTCCACCTGCGCAGGCTGGCGCTTCATCAGCACCTTGCCGTTGCGGATCGAATACAGCGGCAGGCCCTGGCTGCGAATCACTTCGTAGTCGCTGTCCGCCGAGAGGATCAACAAGTTGGCCGGCCGCCCCGGCTCCAGGCCGTAGCGGTCGCCGAGGGCCATGGCCTTGGCGCTGTTGTCGGTGACCAGGTCGAGGGCACTTTGCAGGGTGCGGTAGCCGAGCATATGGCAGATATGCAAGCCGGCTTCGAGCACCCGCAGGATGTTGCCGTTACCCAGCGGGTACCAGGGATCGACGATGGAATCCTGGCCGAAGCACACGTTCATGCCGGCTTCGAGCAGCTCGTTGACGCGGGTCACGCCGCGGCGTTTCGGGAAGCTGTCAAAGCGGCCTTGCAGGTGGATGCTCTCGGTCGGGCAGGAGACAAAGCTGATGCCGGAATGCCCCAGCAAGCGAAACAGCTTGGCGCAGTAGGCATTGTCGTAGGAGCCCATGGCCGTCGTGTGGCTGGCGGTGACGCGCGCGCCCATGCCACGGCTGCGGGCTTCTTCGGCGAGGACTTCGAGAAAGCGCGAGTGCGGGTCGTCGGTTTCGTCGCAATGCACATCCACCAGGCAACCGGTGCGCTCGGCCAGGTCCATCAGGAACTTCACCGAACTGACGCCCTGGTCGCGGGTGTATTCAAAGTGCGGGATGCCGCCGACCACATCGGCGCCCAGGCGGATGGCTTCCTCCATCAGCTCGCGGCCGTTGCGGTAGGACTCGATGCCTTCCTGTGGGAAGGCGACGATTTGCAGGTCGATCAGGTGCGTGCTTTCCTCGCGCACTTCCAGCATGGCCTTCAGCGCCGTGAGGTTGGGGTCGGTGACATCGACGTGGGTGCGCACATGCTGGATGCCGTGGGCGGCGAGGGCCTGGATGGTGTGTTTGGCGCGGGTCTTGGTGTCGGCAAAGGTGATGGTGGCTTTGCGCTCGCCCCAGCACTCGATGCCTTCGAACAAGGTGCCGCTCATGTTCCAGCGCGGCTCGCCGGCAGTGAGCGTGGCGTCGAGGTGGATATGCGGTTCGACGAAGGGCGGGGTCACCAGGTTGCCGGCGGCGTCCAGGTCATCAGGGCCGGGCGTCGGCACGCTGGTTTGGGGAGTGATGCTGGCAATCCTGCCGTGTTCCAGGTGCAGATCATGCAGGCCTTCACGGTTGCGCAGGCGGGCATTGATGATGTGCATGGGCAAGTTCCTCTTGGGCAAAAAGCAATCAGGTGAGCATTATGCCTCGGCGCTGGCCAATGGCGATCTCGCCCGTAGGACGGTGGTCAGCAGTATGTAGGTTATGCTCGCGGCGGCAATGCCCACCAGCGGCGCGACCCAGGGCGAATGAAATGCCAGCAGCGTGCCTACAGCATACGCCGCCAGTCCGGGCCAGTTGAACGCAGGCAAATGCGCATCCGCCAATCGTGGGTAGTGGCCGCGATAACGGTAGAAGAAGTCCGCCATGATCACCCCGCCAATCGGTGGAATCACCGTGCCCAGCAGGATCAGGTACGGCACCAGCAGGTCGTACATGCCCAGCATCGCCAGCAGGGTGCCGATCACCGCACCGACCAGGGTCACGGTTTTGCGCCGCCGAGTGCGCAACAAGTTGCAGCCCGCCACGGCGAAGTTGTAGATCGTGTTGTCCTGGGTGCTCCAGATGTTGAGCAGCAACATGGCCATGGCGGCCATGGCAAACCCTTGCAGCAGCAACACCTCCACCACGTCGGGCTGCTGATAGACGATGGCGCCATACGCGCCAATCAATACCATCAGGCCATTGCCGATAAAGAAGCCGATCAGGCTGGCGAACACTGCGACTTTGGCCGAGCGCGAAAACCGCGTCCAGTTGGTCGCTTGGGTCGCACCGCTGACAAAGGTGCCGAATACCAAGGTGATCGCCGTGGACAAGTCCAGCTCGCCCGTCGGCACTACCGCCAGCAGGCCATCGAGTCCGCCGACTTTTACCGTGGCCACCCACATCGATAAAAACAGCAGGATGCCCATGGCGGGTACCGCGATATAAGACAAAATCTCCAATCCGCGATAGCCCACGTACGCCGTGGCGCAAAACACCAGGCCGAACAGCATCATCAACCCCAGCACGCTGCCCTCGCTCAGCTCGAAGTATTTGCCCAGCACTACGGCGGCCGTGGCGGTGCCCCAGGCATACCAGCCAATCTGGGTGAAACCGAGGATCAAATCGCTGAGCTTGCTGCCCACTTCGCCAAAGCAGAAGCGGCCCATCAGCACTGAATTCAACCCGCTCTTGAAGGCGATGTAACCCAGGCCTGCGGCATAGATACCCAACAACAGGTTACCCAGGGCCACGACGCCAAGCATCTCGCTGAAACTGAACGCCACGCCCAGCTTGCCGCCGGCAAACATGGTCGCGGTAAAAAACGTGAAGCCCAGCAGCACCATGGCGGTTGACGCCAGGCCCTTGCGCGCATGCAGGGGAACTTCGCTGAGGGGGTAATCGTTGCCCGGTTCGTGCTGCGTCATGTGCCTTGCTCCCTGAGTCGTGACACAGAGGCAGTTGCACCGGACGTGCCAATACGCGCGGTGCTGCGGCGATACAGCTGTCGACGGGGTCAAAGCACTTCATCAGGCACGAAAGCGGTGCGCGGTGATGCAAATTGGATCAGTCGAACAGCGTCTGCGTCGTCTCGCCGCGATGGAACGCAAAGGCGGCTTCCAGATCACTTTCGATGGTGCGTCCACGGGACAGCGGCGGCAGTTCATCCAGGCGGAAAAAGCCCACCTCGGTGGTCTCGAACCCCGCCATCGGCGCCAACTGGTCCACACGGTCACACAGGAAATACAGTTTGTAGAAATCCCGCACGTCCGGCCGATACAGGCCCTTGGCCTTGTGGGTGACGCTATACAGCGCCCGCGCGGTAACGGTCAGCCCGGCTTCTTCGCGAATTTCCTTGATGATGTTTTCTGCGGCGGACAAACCGATGTCGGCGTAACCGCCTGGTAACGCCCAGCAGCCATCGGTCAATTCGCGCACCAGCAGGATCCGATCGCCCTCGATCACCGCACCGCGCACGTCGAGCATCGGCGTTGAATAGCGCTGGGCAAAGTCCGACACCAGCCCCGTGATGCGTTCCAGCGGTACGTTGCCCAACTGCGCCAGCATGCTGTGGGCAATCTCGGCGATTTCTTCCAGGCGCTCGCGTTCGAAATCGTCGGTGCAAAAGTGCAGGCCTGTAGACGCTAGCGCTTGCAGGCGCTTGGCTTGGGCCAGCCAGGTGTTTTCCATGGGGGCTCCTAAAGGGATTTACTCATGTACACACGGTGCAGGCCATGTTCTTCGGCCCGATGGGTCTCGACATAGCCGCGACGGCTATAGAGCTTGATGTTCTCAGTCATGGCTTCGTTGGTGTACAGGCAGATGGCCGCGTAGCCCGCATCGATTGCCTGGCGCTCGGCAAAATCCATCAACTGGCGCCCGAAACCAAGACCCTGGGCATCCGGGGCGACAGCCAGGTTATCCAGCAGCAGGGCGGTGCCGGCATCGGCGAGGATGATAAAACCTTGCACGCGCCCGGCGTTGTCCAGCACGTGAACCCCGCCGGCCTCGATCAACTGGCGATAGTCTTCCAGCATCGGGCCGGGTTGGCGCCCGATCCGTTCGATATAGGGCGAGTAGGCAGCCTGGACGATAGCCTCAATGGCTGCAACATCCTCAACAGTGGCGGGGCGCATCATTACAGCGTGCTCCTGGTTAAGGGCGCTGTACTTGTGGCGAGGGAGCTTGCTCCCGCTGGACTGCGTAGCAGTCCCACGCTTTTC
>NZ_JANLGL010000179.1:0-11141 GCF_024655625.1 Pseudomonas sp. 18.1.10 | reverse complement strand
TTTGGGCGCTATCATAGCGCCCGATTGAAGTGTCCAAAATCATTAGGCCAGTTCAAGCCAGCTCCCACAGGTGACCGTATTTCAAGTTGGGATCGGGTATAAAAAAGCCCGGCTCAAGAGCCGGGCTTTTCATTCAAGCAACTGCAATCAAGCGCCGTACACCGGCAGCTTCTTGCAGATGGCCTTGACCTTCTCACGGACCGCGTCGATCACGGCTTCGTTGTTCAGGTCGGCCAGGATGTCGCAGATCCAGCCAGCCAGTTCCTTGCACTCTGCTTCCTTGAAGCCACGAGTGGTCACAGCCGGGGTGCCGAAGCGCAGGCCGGAGGTGACGAACGGCGAACGTGGGTCGTTCGGCACGGAGTTTTTGTTCACGGTGATGAAGGCTTTGCCCAAAGCGGCGTCAGCATCTTTACCGGAAATGTCCTGCTTAATCAGAGACAGCAGGAACAGGTGGTTTTCAGTACCGCCGGACACCACGTCAAAACCGCGCTCGATGAACACGCTAGCCATGGTCTGGGCGTTCTTCACCACTTGTTGCTGGTAGGTCTTGAACTCAGGCTGCAGCGCTTCCTTGAAGCAGATCGCCTTGGCAGCGATCACGTGCTCCAGCGGGCCACCCTGGGCGCCTGGGAATACGGCGGAGTTCAGCTTCTTCTCGATGTCGGCGTTGGCGCGCGCCAGGATCAGGCCGCC
This sequence comes from Pseudomonas sp. 18.1.10, assembly GCF_024655625.1. Classification (NCBI taxonomy): domain Bacteria; kingdom Pseudomonadati; phylum Pseudomonadota; class Gammaproteobacteria; order Pseudomonadales; family Pseudomonadaceae; genus Pseudomonas; species Pseudomonas sp. 18.1.10. The sequence goes on along the minus strand of NZ_JANLGL010000179.1, from coordinate 10,445 downwards.
ACGTGGACCGCGCAGGGTCTTGTGGGTAGTGGTGGTCACTACGTCAGCGTAAGGCACCGGGTTCGGGTAGACGCCAGCGGCGACCAGACCGGCCACGTGGGCCATGTCGACGAACAGGTAGGCGCCAACCTTGTCAGCGATTTCGCGGAAACGTGGGAAGTCCAGGATCTGCGAGTAGGCAGAGAAACCGGCCACGATCATTTTCGGCTTGTGTTCGACCGCCAGGCGCTCGACTTCGTCGTAGTCGATCAGGCCGTTGGCATCGATACCGTATTGAACGGCGTTGTACAGCTTGCCGGAGGAAGAAACGCTGGCGCCGTGGGTCAGGTGACCGCCGTGGGCCAGGCTCATGCCCAGGATGGTGTCGCCGCCTTGCAGCAGGGCCAGGTACACGGCGCTGTTGGCTTGGGAGCCGGCGTGTGGCTGGACGTTGGCGTAATCGGCGCCGAACAGTTCCTTGGCACGGTCGATGGCCAACTGCTCAACCACGTCGACGTACTCGCAACCGCCGTAGTAGCGCTTGCCTGGGTAGCCTTCGGCGTACTTGTTGGTCAGAACCGAACCCTGAGCCTCCATGACCGCTGGGCTGGTGTAGTTTTCCGAAGCGATCAGCTCAATGTGCTCTTCCTGGCGCACGGCTTCTTGCTCCATGGCGGCAAAGAGATCGGCGTCGTACTTGGCAATAGTCAAATCACGGCTGAACATGGCGGTCCTCAAGGATCGGGGGCAGAAAAGGAGGGCATTCTAACCCAATGGGTTTTAGATGGCATATGAAAGGACATCATGTCGCGGACAAGTGGGGCTCATCTGGGGATAAGTGGCAGCTGTGATGGCCTCTTCGCGAGCAAGCCCGCTCCCACACTTGACCGAGTTCCATCTTTGAAATGCGGTCGAATGTGGGAGCGGGCTTCCCCGCGAAGAGGCCAGCAGCCTCACCACAAAGTCTCAATCAAACATGAACAGCGCATCATTGCTGAATTGCGCCTCAAACCGACTCGCCGGCATCGGCCGCCCGAACAGGTAGCCCTGCACCTCATCGCAACCATGCTCACGCAGGAAGTCCAGCTGCTCATGGGTTTCCACGCCTTCGGCGATCACCGCCAGGTTCAGGCTGTGGGCCATGGCGATAATGGCGCGGGCAATCTGTGCGTCCTGCTCGCCAGACGGCAGGCCATCGACAAAGGTGCGGTCGATCTTCAGCACGTCGATGGGGAATTGCTTGAGGTAGTTGAGTGACGAATAGCCGGTGCCGAAGTCATCCACGGCAATGCTCAAACCCAGGTTTTTCAGGCTGTCGAGGATGTGCATGGCTTCGTTGACTTCGCGCATCAGGATACTTTCGGTCAGCTCCAGCTCCAGGCACGCCGGCGGCAGGCCGGTGTCTTCCAGGATACTGGCGATGCGCTCGCCCAGTTGGCCGTCGGAGAACTGCCGCGCCGAGATGTTCACCGAGACTTTCGGCACGCGCACCTTGTTCTGGTGCCAGGTCTTGAGCTGGCGGCAGGCTTCGCTGATGACCCAGTCGCCCACGTCCACCACCAGGCCCAGTTCTTCCAGCACCGGGATAAAGTCCCCCGGCGGCACCAGCCCGCGACGCGGGTGACGCCAGCGCAGCAAGGCTTCGGCGCCGGTCAAACGTTTGCCATCGCCGCTGAACTGCGGCTGGTAATAGAGCACGAATTCGTTCTGGTCCAGGGCGTGGCGCAGGTCGCTTTCCAGCTCCAGGCGTTCCAGGGCGCTGGCGTTCATGTCGGCCTGGTAGAACTGGAAGTTGTTCTTGCCGCGTTCCTTGGCGTGATACATCGCGGTGTCGGCGTTTTTCATCAGCTGGCTCAGCTCATTGCCGTCCTGCGGGCTGAGGGCGATGCCGATACTGGCGGTCACAAAAAACTCGCGGCCTTCCAGCACAAACGGCTTCACCAGGCTGGCGAGGATCTGCTCGGCCACGTGGATCGCACGGTTCAGCGCCATTTCGCGGCTGATGCGCGGTTGCAGCAGCAAGGTGAACTCGTCGCCGCCCATGCGCGCCACGGTGTCGTCTTCGGCGACGCAACCGAGCAGGCGCGTGGCCATTTCCTTGAGCATGCGGTCGCCGGCGGCGTGGCCCAGGGAGTCGTTGATCGGCTTGAAGCGGTCGAGGTCGAGGAACATCAGCACCACCCACGACTTCTGCCGCTCGGCCGACTGCAACGCGGTGTGCAGGCGGTCCTGGAACAGCGTGCGGTTGGGCAGGTGGGTCAGGGCGTCGTAATAGGCCAGGCGGTGGATGCGCTGCTCGCTGGCCTTGCGCTCGCTGATATCGCTGAAGAAGCACACGTAGCTGGCCAGGTCGCCTTCGTCGTCGAACACCGCGGTAATGCCGACCCACGCCGGGTAATGCTCGCCGTTGCGGCGCTTGAGCCACACTTCGCCTTCCCAGGTGCTGTGCTGGTGCAACTGCTTGAGCACGTAGCGCAGATGGGCTTCCTGTTGCTCGTCGACGGTGAGCATGTTCGGCAACTGGTCGAGCACATCGGCGACGCTGTAGCCACTGACGCGGCTGAACGCGTCGTTGGCCTGCACGATGTAGCCGGCGGGGTCGGTAATCAGGATCGCCGAGGTGGAGTGTTCGAATACCGTGGCCGCCATGCGCAGGTCTTTCTCGGCGCGGCGTTGCTGGCTGATATCGCGGCCGACGCCGAGGATGCCTTCGAAGGTGCCGTGTTCATCCCACACCAGCACCAGGCGCAGCTCGATCGGCACCTTACGGCCGTCGGCGCGCAGGCAGTCAAACAGGAACAGCTGGGTTTGCGCTGCGTCGCGCAGCTTGGCCAGCGCCTCGGTGTCACCAAGGGCGCGGCTGACCTGCTCCACCAGGCTATAGATGCCGGTCAGTTGCTGCGGGTTGGCGATGATCGACTGCCAGCCGTTCTTGAACACCCAGTCCACGTCATAGCCCAGCACGGCGTTGACCGAGGGGCTGATGTAGTTGAGGGCCAGTTGGCTGTCGGTGGAGCAGATCACGTCGCTGATGCTTTCGGCGAGCATGCGGTAGCGCTGCTCGCTGTCGCGCAGGGATTCGCTGGCTTCGATCTGGTCGGTGATGTCCTTGGCCACGCCGATGATGCGCGTGACTTGCGCCGCCTTGTCCCGGGCCAGGGCCTGCTCGCGGATATCGAAGCGGCGCCATTGGTTGTTGCGGTGGCGGAAGCGCAGCTGGCATTGCAGTTGCGTCGAATAGCCGGCCTGGCGCTGCTGCTGGCGCAGGTCGTGGTAGTGCTCGGCGTCTTCGGGGTGGAGCAGGATTTCCCAGAAGTACTCGCCCATTTGCTGCAGTTCGGCCTTGTTATAGCCGAGGGTGTGGCCCAGGTGGTGGTTGCTGAAAATCATGCGCTGGCTGATTACGTCCTGCACATACAGGTGGTCGGGCACGGTGCGCACCACGTCCGACCAGAAGCTCTCGCGTTCCACCAGCGACAGCTCGATCAGCTTGCGGCTGGTGATGTCGCTGATGCTCAGGATCACCGCCTTGAAGTCGTCCTGCTGCTCCGGCAGGCGCATCACCAGCCACAGGTACTGTTCGTTGCCGGCGACGTCGTTGAGCTGGATTTCCAGCTCCAGTTGCTTCTGCTCGGTCAGGACCGCTTCGAGCACCTGGTAGCCAATGGCCGTGGCGTTGCGCGGGCAATCATCGATCAGGCGTTCCCAGGCCTCTTCGCACGAGCCGACGTTGAGCAGGCGCACCGCGACCTGGTTAACCTCGGTGATGCGCAGTTCCCGCAGCAGTTGCTGGCGCTGCTCACGGTTGCCTTGCAGCCAGTCGTGCAACTGCTCGCGGGTTTGCAGGCGGGCCTTGTCGAAAAACGCGTTGAGCCCCGACAGATCGAGCACGCACAGGGCCACGCCGGTGCCTTCGAAAATGTCCTGGTAGCGCCGCCGACCCTCGTGCACCTGGCGCTGGCGACGGCGCATGTTGACCAGCACGAGCACCGGGATCAGCGAGAACGCCAGGCCCAGCAGGCACTTGCCGATGAACGCCGGCAGCAGTTCTTCCAGCACGGCGGTGCGATCGAACAGCCCGCGCAATTGCCAGTCGCTTTTGCTCAGGGGGGTGACCAGTACGCTTTTGTTCAGTTCGTCCGGGGTCAGGGCCGTGGCCCATTGGGCTGGCATGCCGCTGTCACGGCTGACCACGCGGTGGTTCAGGCGGTTCTCGATGGCCCACATCGGCCGCTGGCCCTGGCCGTCCTGGCGGGTCAGGCTGACGAGATAGCTGGGGGCCAGGCGCAGCGCCCAATAGACCCGTGAGCCGCCGCTGGGCTGGTGCAGCAACAGGTAGATGATCGTGCCGTCGCTGCTGTTGCTCAGGTAATAAGGCTGGGAATGGCTGCGCTGCACCAGCTCTTCAAGCCAAGCGGCGTCCTGGCTGTCGCTGGCGCTGTCGCTGATGAGGGCGCCGCTGGGGGCGAGCAGGGCGATGCTGCGCAGCTCCGGCAGGGAACGTTGCAAGGTGTGCATCAGCGCTTGTTGCTGTTCGTTGTTGCGCGGCGGCTCGACCATCGGCAGCAGGTTCAGGGCGATTTTTGCGCTCAGGGCCATGTTCAGACTGATCTGTTCAGCCAGGTCGGCGCTGTAATCGATGGTGTATTGCTGCTGGTTTTTCTGGTTTTGCTGCAACTGGTCCAGCAACTGCCAGAACAATAAGGCGAGCAACATGAGGACAAGCGTCGCCAATGCGCCTTTCAAGGTGCCGTGCAGGGGTGCTCCCGGCGCTATGTGAGCGGCGCGCAGAGGAGTGGGCGGCGTGACTTTGGACAAGCTGTGATCCTGCGGGTTGGCTGGACTGGCGTGCGACACGCACTATAAGCCGGACGCCGAAGGGCGGCTAGCATGCCTTGAGTTGTGGCAAAGTGCCAGCCCTGCTTGGCTGGACTGACCAAGCGCATTCAGGTAGCTTTGCCGGTTACGCGAGGGCGTTCCAGCCCCAGACATTCAGGCTTTTTTCCGCACGCAGGCATTGATTATCGTCAACGGCCCGCGCGGCGCATGGCCTGACACGGGCTTCGCCCGCTTAATTCATCAGTCACTGACGCTAGGTTCACCATGGCTCAATACGTCTTCACCATGCATCGGCTGGGAAAAGTTGTTCCGCCGAAGCGGGAAATCCTGAAAAACATTTCGCTGTCCTTCTTCCCTGGCGCCAAGATCGGCGTGCTCGGCCTCAACGGTTCGGGTAAGTCCACGCTGCTGAAAATCATGGCCGGCGTCGACACCGAGTTCGAAGGCGAAGCCCGCCCGATGCCCGAGCTGAACATCGGCTACCTGCCGCAAGAGCCGATCCTGGACCCGACCAAGACCGTGCGCGAAGTGGTTGAAGAAGCCGTCGCCGTTATCAAGAACGCCCAGGCGCGCCTGGATGAGGTCTACGCGGCTTACGCTGACGAAGACGCCGACTTCGACAAACTGGCCGCTGAACAGGCCAAGCTCGAAGCCATCCTGCAGGCGGGCGATGGCCACAACCTGGAGCGCCAGCTGGAAGTCGCCGCCGACGCACTGCGCCTGCCGGCGTGGGACTCCAAGGTCGAATTCCTGTCCGGTGGCGAGAAGCGTCGTGTGGCCCTGTGCCGCCTGTTGCTGTCGGCCCCCGACATGCTGCTGCTCGACGAACCGACCAACCACTTGGACGCCGATTCCGTCGCCTGGCTGGAACATTTCCTCCACGACTTCCCGGGCACCGTGGTTGCGATCACGCACGACCGTTACTTCCTGGACAACGTTGCCGGCTGGATCCTCGAGCTCGACCGTGGCGCCGGTATCCCTTACGAGGGCAACTACTCCGGTTGGCTGGAAGCCAAGTCCGACCGTCTGGCCGCCGAATCCAAGCAGCAATCGGCCCACGAAAAAGCCATGAAGGAAGAACTGGAGTGGGTGCGCAAAGGCGCCAAGGCCCGCCAGTCGAAATCCAAGGCACGTCTGCAACGCTTTGAAGAAATGCAGTCGCAGGAATTCCAGAAGCGTTCGGAAACCAACGAGATCTACATCCCGGCCGGTCCGCGCCTGGGTGACAAGGTCATCGAGTTCAAGAACGTGTCCAAGGGCTATGGCGACCGCGTGTTGATCGACAACCTGTCCTTCTCCATGCCAAAAGGCGCGATCGTCGGCGTTATTGGTGGTAACGGTGCGGGTAAATCCACACTGTTCCGCATGCTCATGGGCAAGGAAACCCCGGACTCCGGCAGCATCGAGATCGGCGAAACCGTGCAACTGGCCTGTGTCGACCAGAGCCGCGAAGACCTCGACGGCAGCAAGACGGTGTTCCAGCAGATTTCCGACGGTTCCGACCAGATCCGCATCGGCAACTATGAAATCCCGTCGCGTACCTACGTCGGTCGTTTCAACTTCAAGGGCGGCGACCAGCAGAAGTTCGTCAAGGACCTGTCCGGTGGTGAGCGCGGTCGCTTGCACCTGGCCCTGACCCTGAAAGAGGGCGGCAACGTCCTGCTGCTCGACGAACCGTCCAACGACCTCGACGTTGAAACCCTGCGTTCCCTGGAAGAAGCCCTGCTGGACTTCCCGGGCGCCGCCATTGTGATCTCTCACGATCGGTGGTTCCTCGACCGCGTCGCGACCCACATCCTGGCGTACGAAGACGACTCGCAAGCGGTGTTCTTCGAAGGTAACTACACCGAGTACGAAGCGGACCGTAAAAAGCGCTTGGGCGATGCTGCTGCGCAGCCGCACCGCGTGCGTCACAAAAAACTGGCCTGATTCGGGTTGGTGGTTTGAAAAAGCGGAGCCTTCGGGCTCCGTTTTTTTTCGCGTGCGGTTTGGCGTTTCGAGGGGCGAGCCGTGTCGGCTTTTCCGACGGGCTCCAGCGAGCTCGATACCTGTGACGCGCCAGCCCCAATCTCTAGCATGAGCGGCTATTACTTATGGAGGAGCAGGGGTATGCGTTACTTGACAGTGGTCGGCCAGGATCGAAGCGGAAACGACAAAATCGACACCGTGAACCTCTATTTTTACCAGAAGCAGGGTTCGGCCCCTGACCAGTTGATCCATCATGCCCTGGCGGTCGATCTGACCGGTGATGCAAAAGTCGATGTCCAGTGTGCTGGCGACATCGACTTCGATGGCAATCCGAGCGTGCAGGATAGGTTCATGCTCAAGCAGTTCGCTGACGACTTCCTCAAGCTCAAATGGCTTAATCAGCACGCCCTGATGCGGCGGATCCTGACCCTTTCGGTCGAGCACTTCGGTAGCGACGGCAAACCGAGTAGCGTGCGGCTGGAGTTCACCGAGCAACTGGGACTCAACGGGCGAACCGTCACCACCTATAAAGCCGCGGCCTATGACAGCGACGGCGACCATGTGCTGGACACATTCTCTGATATCGACGTGGATAAAAATGGCATTGCCGACGAAGTCGACAGATCCCTCATCGACGAGTTGAGTCGTGGTTTTCTCAAGTTCAATTGGTATCAGGCGCCTGCCGCGTGTGGCCATTGAGGCGGTGAGTCCGGGCGCGGCTTGAGCTGGCGTCGATACGGGTGCAAAGACGGGGTCTGCGATCCCCGTTTGGGTGCATGAAAGCCCTGGATTTCCGGTTTATTTATATCAAATGCACCATTTAAATTCACAAAGGCGACATTTTGCCCTGTCGCAGTGCGACATGAATTGATAAAGTCCGGCCCAATCTCATTTAAAAACAATCAATTTGCCGAGACTTTTCCATGATCGAATCCGTCGAATCCTTCCTTGCCCGCCTGAAGAAACGCGACCCGGACCAGCCAGAATTCCACCAGGCTGTAGAAGAAGTCCTACGCAGCCTGTGGCCGTTTCTAGAGTCCAATCCGCATTACCTGACCTCGGGTATCCTGGAGCGTATCTGCGAGCCGGAACGGGCGATTACCTTCCGGGTATCGTGGGTGGACGATCATGGCAAGGTCCAGGTCAATCGCGGTTTCCGCATCCAGATGAACAGCGCCATCGGCCCGTACAAAGGCGGCCTGCGCTTCCACCCGTCGGTGAACCTGGGCGTGCTGAAATTCCTCGCCTTCGAACAGACCTTCAAGAACTCCCTGACCTCACTGCCCATGGGCGGCGGCAAAGGCGGCTCGGACTTCGACCCCAAGGGCAAGAGCGACGCCGAAGTCATGCGCTTCTGCCAGTCCTTCATGAGTGAGCTGTACCGCCATATCGGCGCCGACGTGGACGTGCCGGCCGGCGATATTGGCGTGGGCGCCCGCGAGATCGGCTTCCTGTTTGGCCAGTACAAGCGCCTGAGCAACCAGTTCACCTCCGTGCTGACCGGCAAGGGCATGACCTACGGCGGCAGCCTGATCCGCCCGGAAGCCACGGGTTTCGGTTGCGTCTACTTCGCCGAAGAAATGCTCAAGCGCGACGGCCTGCGGGTTGAAGGCAAGCGCGTGGCGGTATCCGGCTCCGGCAACGTGGCGCAATATGCGGCGCGCAAGGTCATGGACCTGGGCGGCAAAGTGATTTCCCTGTCCGACTCGGAAGGCACCCTGTACGCCGAAAGCGGTTTGACCGAAGAACAGTGGTCGGCCCTGCTGGAGCTGAAAAACGTCCAGCGCGGTCGCATCAGCGAACTGGCCGAGCGTTTCGGCCTGGAATTCCGCAAGGGCCAGACCCCGTGGGAGCTGGCCTGCGACATCGCGCTGCCCTGCGCGACCCAGAACGAACTCGACGCCGACGCCGCTCGCACCTTGCTGCGCAACGGCTGCCTCTGCGTGGCCGAAGGCGCCAACATGCCGACCACCCTGGCGGCTGTGGATATCTTTATCGAAGCGGGCATCCTGTTCGCCCCGGGCAAGGCGTCCAACGCCGGTGGCGTGGCCGTGAGCGGCCTGGAAATGTCGCAGAACGCCATGCGCCTGCTGTGGACTGCCGGTGAAGTGGACAGCAAGCTGCATAACATCATGCAGTCGATCCACCACGCGTGCGTGCACTACGGCGAAGAAAACGGCCGGATCAACTACGTGAAGGGCGCGAACATCGCCGGCTTCGTGAAAGTGGCCGATGCGATGCTGGCTCAAGGCATCGTCTAAACCTCAGGGTCGATGCGCAACACGTCGATCAACTGATCGCCGACGGGGCGCTTCCACAGCACCTCGTCACCCACCTGGGCCCCGAGCAATGCGCGGCCCAGGGGCGACCCCCAGTTTATCAGGCCCGCCGCAGCGTCAGCCTGGTCCTCACCGACCAACTGAATACGCTGCTGCGCCTCCTGCTCATTGGCGAAAGTCACCCAGCTGCCGATCTGCACCTTCTCGCTGGAGGTGGCCAGCGGTACGACCAGGGCGCTCAGCACCCGCAGGTTGAAGTAGCGCAAGTCTCGCTCCAGATCGGCCTGGCGTTGTTTATCGCCTTTGGCTGATTCGAGGCTGTAGGCGTGCTGCAATTGCGCAACCTTGGCTTGCAACTGCGCTAACCCTTGCGCAGTGACACGGTTGGGCTGATCGCTGACTTGACGCTCCACCGGCTTATCAGCCTGGGCGGCGGCGTTGTCCTCATTCACAAAAGCTCGGCTCATGACACTCTCCCTCAATGGAGTTTCGGCCATAATTGCCGCGCTTTAGTTTCAATGGATGTCTGAAAGCGACCTATTGCGAACGATAGGCCCTGGCGGCATCGCGGTCTTTCTCGTGCTGCCAGGCGCGCTCACGGTCGTCCCAGTGCTTGTCCTTGTAGTCGCGCAGCTCTTCGTTTTCACGCATGGCCTTGCACTGGCGAAAGCCGTCTTCCCAACCTTCGGCGTACTCGCGGTCTTGCAGATAACGCGGAACGTTCTTGCGAAACTCCCCGGTAATCACCCCAGCGGCCTGACGACCGCTGCTGCAACCGTCGTCAAAGCCATCGGCGAAGGCCGGTGGATAACCTTTGGCCAATAAGTCCTGATGGGTTGATTGGCAACCCGCCAGCCACATCACCGAACACAGCAATACCGCATACCGCCACATGACGAACTCCCTGGCCGGTTACCGGCTGATGGGAGAAGTCTAGATAGAGGATTGTCGGGGTGGTGTGAAAGGGAAGTGAGAAGGGTGTTGGGTGTTATGTCGATAGCGCCGCGTGCTCAGCCAATTCCTGCTGGATAAACGCCGCGATCATGGCGCGATAGACCTGTTCGGTGACGTCCGGGTTGGCGCCCACGGTATTGGACAAGGTGCGCACTTTGGCGATGACCTGTTCAACCCGCTGCGGGGCCTTGACGCTGTCGGTGTCTTTTTTGAAGCGCGCTGCCTGGGAGACGTATTGGCCGCGTTCGGCGAGCAAGGTGACGATTTGCTGGTCCAGGCGGTCGATGTTGCTGCGGACTTCGTCGAGGGTGGTGCAGGTAACGGCCATGTTGTTGATTCTCCCTGATAAATATCTGAATAAACGCGGACCCAATGTGGGAGCGGGCTTGAACTGGTCAAGTAATCTTGGACACCGATTAAGGTTCA
>NZ_JANLGL010000178.1:0-11211 GCF_024655625.1 Pseudomonas sp. 18.1.10 | reverse complement strand
TTTGGTTACTTTGGGGCTTTTCCAAAGTGACCCGCCGTAAGGGCGGAACCATAAGCCGCCGTTATCTAACCAACGGATATGTACACAACCACCACCAACAACACGCCAGTTATATCCATAGCCAAAAACGATATTGGTATATACCAGATCACTCCCCTATAAATCCCCCACCAAAACAAGCTGTGCTGGAGTAACACGCAATGGTGTCGGTAAAGGTCATGCTCGAATACTTCCACCCCTGGCCAAACTCGGCCGGCCTGTACCTGGCCCGCGAACGCGGCTGGTACAAGGAACTGGGCCTGGATGTGGAACTGGTCGTCCACGACCCCTACCACGGCGACACCCTGCAATACCTCCTCACCGGTGCTGCCGACTTCGGCATCTTCCCCAGCAACCGCCTGCTGGTCCGCCGCAGCCTCGGCCAACCGCTACAAGGCATCGCCGCCATCAACCACGCCGGCCTGGAATCGATCCAGACCCTCACCGACTCCGGCATCCGCCGCCCCCGCGACTTGGTGGGCAAGCGCCTGGCCCTCAACCCCACGCCACGCGGCCTGGCCATGGTGCGTCACCTGGTCAGCCAAGACGGCGGCGACCCGAACGGCGTCATCCTCATAGACAGCGGCGTGCGCGAACTGCGTCCCGAGCAACTCGCTGAAGGCCTCGCCGATGCCAGCTTCGGCGGCTACTGGGCCTGGGAAGCGCTGATGCACAGCCCCATCGCCGCCGAGCGTCGCGTGGTGTTGCCGGTGGACGAGATCGGCGCACCGGCCTATCACAGCTACCTGCTCGGCGCCCATGAACGCACCCTGGCAGACAAGCCCGACGTGGTCCGTGATTTCCTCGCCGCCACCGCCCGCGGCTACTTGGCCGTGGCGCAGGACCCGTCGATTGCCCTCGCCGCCTACGAACACACCACGCCGTATTTCCCGGCGGAATTGTTGAGCGCCTCACTGCATAAAATCGCCCCGACCTGGCTGCACCAAGGCCGCTGGGGCGAGCAACGCCAGGCGCTGCTGCAACCCTACGCCGAATGGCTGCACCGCCACGCGGTGCTCGACACCCCGCAGGCCTGGCAGGGCGCAACCAGCAATGGGTTCCTGCCCGAGGTGGCGGCATGAATCCACAGCGCACGGCCCATGGCCTGGGCCTGGAACCGGTCGCCGCCGACTGGCCGGCGTTGCACGAAAGCGACATCGAACAGCTGCTGCGCAATTACCCGCAACTGGGCGCGCTGCACAGCCTGCATTGGCACAGCCCACGGCCGTTTTCCGCCGCAGGCTTGATTACCACCGGCACGGGCACGCTGTTCGTCAAACGTCATCACCAACACGTGCGCCAAGCCGCGTGGCTGGAAGAAGAACATCGCCTGATCGCCCACCTGCACCGCCAAGGCGCGCCGGTGGCCGCAGTGGTGTCGAACCAACAAGGCGCCACGGCCACCGCGCAAGGTGAGTGGACCTATGAAGTGCACCACGTCGCCGAGGGCCTGGACCTTTATCGCGATGCACTCTCATGGTCGCCGTTCCAACACCCTCAGCACGCCCTCGCCGCCGGCCAGGCGTTGGCACGGTTGCATCAGGCAGCTGAGCACTACGCGGCGCCGCCACGCCAGACCCCGGTGCTATTGGCCAACGCGCGATTGATCGAGCACGCGGCACCGCTGGAAAACATCAGCAGCGCCTACCTCGCCGACAAAGACTGGCATGCCCAGCTCAGCGAGTTGTTGCTGCCCTGGCACCGCGAGTTGCGTCCGTTGTTGGTCGAGCAACCACCGCTGTGGACCCACAACGACTGGCACGCCTCCAACCTGCTGTGGAACGCCGACGGCAGCGTGTCCAGCGTGCTGGATTTCGGCCTGGCCGACCGCACCTTCGCCCTCTTCGACTTGGCCACCGCCCTCGAACGCAACGCTGTGCCCTGGCTCGACCTCGACACCGCTGGCGTGGCCCGCGCCGATCTCGACAGCGTCGATGCGCTGCTCGCCGGCTACCACCAGGTGCGTCCGCTGAGCGCGAGAGACCTGCACACCCTCAGCGCCCTGTTGCCCTTGGTGCATGTGGATTTCGCGCTGTCGGAAGTGGCGTATTTCCACGACATCGTCGGCGCAACCAACAGCGCCGATGTGGCGTATTACGCCTACCTGCTCGGCCATCTGCGCTGGTTTGCCGGGGCCGAAGGGCAGCGTCTGCTCCGCCATATCCGGCGTAAAAACGTATGAGCATTCTGGTCGACAGCCACTGGCTGCACGCGCGTCTCGCCGACCCGACGCTGGTAATACTGGATGCCACGGTGATGTTGCCGTCGCCAGCCTTCGACGGCGATTACCGCGTCAGCAGCGGTGAAGAGGGCTGGTTGCAGGCGCACATCCCTGGCGCGCGGCATGCCGATCTATTGACTGAACTGGCCGACACCCAGGCCAGCTTCAGTTTCGCCCTGCCGACAGCCGAAACCCTGGTCAGCGTGATGGCCAGCCTCGGCGCCGGCCAAGGCAAAACGCTGGTCATCTACGACCGCGCCGATGGCTTCTGGGCTGCGCGCCTGTGGTGGATGCTGCGCAGCGCGGGCATCGACGCTAGCGTACTCGACGGCGGCTTCAACGCCTGGCGCGCAGCCGGTCTACCCGAACGCAGCGGCCCCGCCGAATCGATAACACCCGTACAACCCTGGGCCATCCACCCGCGTCAAAACCTGTGGATCGACCGCTACGGCGTCGAAGCCATCGCCAGCGGCCACGCACCGGGCGTGCTGATCTGCGCCCTCGGTGCCGCGCTGTTTGAAGGCTCGGCCGCCACCCGTTACGCCCGACGCGGACACATCCCCGGCAGCCAGAACCTGCCGGCCCGCCAGCTGTTCGACGCCCACGGCCGCTACCTGCCCAAGGATGCCCTGGCCCTGGCGATTGGCCCCACGCTGCTGCACAGCGACGGCCCCCTGGTGTTGTATTGCGGCGGCGGTATTTCCGCTGCCGCCAACGCGCTGGCCCTGACCCTGTTGGGTCGCCAGGACATCGCGATCTACGACGGCTCCCTCCAGGAATGGGCCGCCGACGCACGCTTGCCAATGACTACCGGAGCAGCTCCGGCCTGACGCCACTGCTGGCGAACCCGGCTTTTTCATCACGAACTGGCAACCCGTCCGTTGCGCAGCGCTGGGCCCCTTTGTGCCCGATAAAAGCGTACGGCAGCGGCGGTCAGACCTTTGGAGCGCTCTCTACATGGCTACACCCTATCGCCACACCCTGCTCGCCCTGAGCATCGCCTTCGCCGCCACGGCCGTGCAGGCCGAGGATACGACCCTGGGCACCGTCACCGTCCTCGGCCAGGAAACCACCGACTACCAGGCGAAAAACGCCGTCGTGGCCGGTTTCGATAACGCGCCGCTGCTGGACACGCCGGCGTCCGTCGCGGTGATTACCGAAGCCCGCTTGAAGGACCAGCAGGCGCGCTTGCTCAGCGAAGTGTTGAAGAACGACGCCTCGGTCGGCGACAGCTACGCCCCGGTCGGCTACTACGAGAATTTTGTGATTCGCGGCTTCGCCCTCAACCCGGCGAGCAGCTACAAGATCAACGGCCGCACCATCACCGGCGAACAGAACGTCGCCCTGGAAAACAAACAACAGGTCGAAGTGCTCAAGGGCCTGGCCGGCTTGCAGAGCGGCGTCTCCGAGCCCGGCGGGCTGGTCAACTACGTGAGCAAGCGCCCGGAGAACGTGCGCTCGGTCACGGTGTCCACCAATGAACAGGGCGAACGCTACCTGGCCACAGACATCGGCGGCTGGCTCGGTGCCGAACAGCAGGTGGGCGTGCGCATCAACCTGGCCCACGAAGACATCCGCTCCTATGTCGACCACGCCGACGGCAAGCGTGATTTCGCCTCGCTCGCGCTGGACTGGAACATCAGCCCCAACGCCCTGCTGCAACTCAACGCCGAGTACCAGGACCGCGAGCAACACTCGGTGCCGGGCTATCAACTGCTCGGCGGCACCAGCGTGCCGCACCATGTTTCGCCAAAGGACATGCTCGCGTACCAGAGCTGGTCGAACCCGGTGGGCATCCGCTCGTTGAACCTCGACGGGCTGTTCGAATACCGCTTCAACGACGCCTGGAAAGCCAGCTTCAGCGCGTCCCGCAGCCGCGTGGTGATCGACGACTACAGTACCTTCGCCTGGGGCTGCTACGGCGCCGCCAGTTGCGCGAATACCGCCGTGCCCAACCACTTCAGCGCCGAGGGCGACTACGACATCGCCGACTACCGCAGCCCCGACGATACCCGCAGCAACGAGGAGGCCCAGGCCGCCCTCAACGGGCAGTTCGACACGGGCTTTCTCAAGCACGACCTGACCTTCGGCACCACTGCGTTCCGGCGCTTGGTGGACCGGCGCAAGTCGGTCAACGAATACATCGGCGAGGGCAATATCTACGAACCGACCCCAGTGCTGGAACCTTATGACGGCCCGCTCGGCCACACGTATCGCCGTCTCGACAGCCGCCAATACGGCCTGTTCGCCAGCGACCGCATCAGCTTCAACGAGCAATGGCAAACCGTCCTCGGCGGGCGCCAGGTGCGTCTCGACGAGGAGACTTACAACCAAACCGGCGCCACCACGCGCCACACCCAGCGCAGCGTGTTCCTGCCCCAAGCGGCATTGATCTACAAACCGCGCCCCGATACCTCGCTGTACGCCAGCTACAGCAAAGGCTTGTCCCTCGGCGGCGAAGCCGCATGGTTCAGCAGCAACGCCGACGAGGTGCTGCCGCCGACCACTTCGCGCCAGCTGGAAGTGGGGATCAAGCGTGACTTCCAGCGCCTGAGCCTGACCGCCGCGCTGTTCCAGATCAGCCAGGACCTGCAATACAACCACCCGAATGACGACGGCACGACCACGTTCGTGCAGCAAGGCAAACAGAAAAATGTCGGCATCGAGCTGTCCGCCAACGGCCGCGTGACTTCCGATCTGCAAGTCTCGGCCAGCGTCGCGGCGATCCGTGCGCGGGTCAGCGGCAGCGGCACCGATGCCTATGACGGCCACCAGGCGATCAACGTGCCCAAGCTGCGCGCCAGCCTGCATGGCGACTACAGCATCCCCGGCATCCCGGGCCTGGCCTTGCTCGGCGGCGTGCAATACAGCGCGAGCAAGTACGCCAACCGTGAAGCCACGGTAAAGGTCGACGACTACGCGGTGTTCGATGCCGGCGCGCGCTACACCACCCGGGTCGGCGATTACGCTACTGTGCTGCGCCTGACCGTCGACAACCTGTTCGACAAACGCTACTGGCGCGATGTGGGTGAATCGGCGGGCGACGGCTACCTGTTCCTGGGTGCGCCGCGCACCGCGCGGTTATCCGCCACCGTCAATTTTTGAGGCCTATCGTTCATGCGTAATCTGATGTTTTCCAGTGTGTGCCTGCTCTCCACCGCCCTGGTCGGCTGCCAGCAGCAACCGCCCGCCAATGACCAGTTGGACGCGGTGCTGTGGACCCAGACCTCCATCGAGCACGAGCTGATTTACCGCCAGGTCTTCGCCAGCGCCACCCGCCAACTTGACACGGCCCTGGCCGACCCGACGTGGGACGCCCTGCCCTTGCCGCCGCGCAACCTCAGCGGCCTGCCCCCGGCCGTGGTGGTGGATATCGACGAAACCGTGTTGGACAACGTGCCGCTGAATGCGCGGGACATCCTCACCAACCAAGTCTATTCCTATGATCGCTGGAACACCTGGGTCGATCAGGCCAAGGCGCAGGCACTGCCGGGCGCTGTGGAGTTCCTGCAAGCAGCGGACAAGAAAGGCATCACCGTCTACTACATCACCAACCGCGAGCACAGCCAGGTCCAGGCCACGGTCAACAATTTACGCCTGCGCGGTTTCCCGGTGGCGCACAACGAACAGGTGCTGGCCGCCAGCACCCCGACCGGCCACTGCGAGCAAGCCGGCTACGGCAAGAACTGCCGGCGCCAATGGGTCGCCAGCCACGCCCGCGTGCTGATGCTGGCGGGTGATTCCTTCGGCGACTTCGTGCAGGCCGAACACAACACCCTGGCCGCGCAACGCAAGGCCGCCGCGCCGTACCTGGCCTGGCTCGGCCAGCGTTGGTTCCTGCTGCCCAACCCGACCTACGGCAACTGGTACAGCGCGCCCTATGGCGATCAGGAAAAACTGCCCTTCGAACGCAAGCGCCAACTCAAGCAACAGGCGCTGCACCTGGAAAACTAGTTGTTGAGAGAGCCCTATGTCGCCACTGGAAATCGTCGCCGTCTGCTTCAACATCACCGGGGTCTGGCTCACCGCCCAACGGGTGCGCTGGTGCTGGCCGGTCAGCGTGGTCGCGGTGTTGTTGTATGCCTGGATCTTCTTCGAGGTGAAGCTGTACTCGGACATGCTCCTGCAACTGGTCTTCGCCGTGCTGCAAGGTTATGGCTGGTGGCGCTGGAGCACCGGGCGCGTGGACGCCGGCAAGGTGCGGGTGGAACGCTTGCCGATGCAGGAGGCATGGCGGCACTTGCTGGCGGGCTTGATCGGCGCCGTGGCCCTCGGCGCGGTGATGCACCACTTCACCGACGCCGCCCTGCCCTGGCTGGACTCGCTGCTCACCGCTTTCAGCCTGGTGGCCAGCCTGTGGGCGGCGCGCAAATACGTGGTCAGCTGGTGGTTGTGGATCGTGCTGGATGCGGCCTATGTCGGGCTGTTCCTCTACAAGGGCCTGCACCTCACCGCCGCCCTGTACGCCGGTTTTGTGCTGCTGGCGGCCTATGGCTTGCGGGCCTGGCAACGTGACCTGCGCCAGCAGGAAGGGTAGAGTCACGCCCACGTCATGCCTGCCTACGGAACCCCAGGATGCCTTTCGACCCCATTTCCCCGCACTACCAGCGCATCCGCGAACAGATCGCCCACGACATTGCGTCCGGTAGTCCCCAGGCCGACGAGAAATTCCCCTCCGAACGGGACATGATCGAACGCTTCGGCTGCACCCGCGTGACCTTGCGCCAGGCCTTGCAGCAACTGGAGGCCGAGGGCCTGGTCTACCGCGAAAACCGTCGGGGCTGGTTTGTCAGCCCGCAGCGCATCCGCTACGACCCGACACGCATCAGCGGCTTTATGGACTACGTCAGCGCCCAGGGCCGCACGCCCCGCACCGAATGCCTGCACGCCGAACTGCGCCCCGCCGGCCCCTGGCTGGCCAAGCGCATGGGCCTGGCCTCGGCGGATGAACCGGTGTTCTTCCTGCAACGCCGCCGCTGGATCGACCGCCGTCCGGTGCTGCTGGAATTCAACGCCCTGCTCGCCAGCTGGTGCCCCGGCCTGCTGGACGCCGATCTCAACGCCTCACTGACCCAACTGCTGCGTGACCGCTTCGACCGGGTGCAATCGCGCTGCGAGTTGGAGATGCACATCGGCACGGTCAACGAGGAACAGGCGGAGTTGCTGCAACTGTCGCCCGGCTCCACCAGCGTCTACCTGGAGCGCTTGAACTTCGGCGAAGACAACCAGGCCGTGGAGTTCGACCAGGAATTCTGGCGCCCGGATGCGTTGTCGATTGTGATGGAGACCCGGTACCCGGGCACGGATTAAGGGCGAACGCTGTACCTGTGGCGAGGGAGCTTGCTCCCTCGCCACAGGTTATTTTTTGGTGTTAGGCCTTTACGTTCTGCCGGATATTCCAGCCAAACTTCACCGGCCCACCGTCCTTGGCGCCGTCGGCCTTCTGCGGCTGGTAGCTGACATCGACGGTGGCGAAATTCAGGGAGATGCGGTCGTAGAGCAGATCATCCTTACTCTCTGCGCTGGTGCTGTAGGACACCACCATGACTTCCTTCAACGTAATCACCAGATACTCCACCGGGCTGGAACCGCCCGCCTTGCGTACCACCAACCGCGCCTCGGGGTAATGTTTGCCGCTGGCGCAGGCCATCATCAGGTTGGGGCTGGATTTATCCAGCGGTTTGCTCAGGTTCAGGTTGCCGATATCGACCTTGCCCGCACCACCGCCCGTACCGGAATGCATCGAACCCGTCTGCGACAACCCCCATGCCCACTCGGTGATGTCGATCTCGTCGCGGTGCGCCTGGTCCCGTGACTCACCTTTGATATCGCCCAGTTTCAAAAACATATCGACGGCCATGTTGGCTCCCTGTCCTTAGTCAACGCCGGAAATGGCGCGGGGCAGACTTTTCCTGATCCGACACGGGGGCCACAAGCCGCCACAGCAGGATCGGGAAGTGCCTGTCGGCAAACACCGAAACTTCCGACATTCATTTGCGCCGCCGCGTCTTTAACCTCTCAACTCCCGAAAAACCCAGGAGTTAAGGAATGACGACCGCCCTGCTCAAAGATGGATTCCCCTCGGCCCACCGCACCACGCGCCAGCGCATTGAAGGCAGCATCGACCTGCGGCGACTGTTCGCCGCCATCGACGCCGACCCCGCGCTGATTGGCGCGGGGGTGGTGTATATCGATGAAGATTTCAATGTGCTGACACTGCGCGAGTTTCAGGCGGTGTGCAGTGTGCAGGTGAAGAAGGTGGTGTTGCGTGAGGCGCCGAGGGCGGTGGGGCCGGTGGAGTTCAAGCGGATGTTGGAGCATGAGCCGCGGGAGTCGGAATGGGTGGCCGAGGCACTGAATACGGCAATAACGTGTGCCGGAGCGGTACTGAGTTGGGTAGTGGTTACAAGTGGAGTGGCGTTGATGCCGTTTACAGCGGGAACGAGTGCGGTGCTTACCTTCGTCGGCAAAGCTGCTGCTGTTGCGGGTACCGCTCAATGCATCGCCGGCGTTATACGGACGGGATCAGAGGCAGCCTTTCCTGAAGCGAATGACTATCTGGATGACGAAGCCTGGTATCAGGCTGCAACAGTCGTGCTGGACGGTATTGCTCTACTTGGGGTTGCCACATCAGCGTTGGTCACAATGAAGGTCATCACTACAACCACTAAAGTAACGGGGAAAAACACCCGCCAAATACTCAAAGGTTTGACTCGCCAAGAACGTACAAAACTGAACAACGAATTGCTGAGAATCCGAGACCCAAGGTTAACGCCCAAACTGATCAAGCTGGAAAAAGCAGCCGGCAGAGTTGCCAAGCGTATTAGTTCGACACGAATGCAACAGGCAACAGCCGTCCACATATTGGATACCGTCGCTGCTTCGCTAAGCTTCACCAGCAGTGCAATCTCTGGAAACATCAGGACATTGGCCTTGGGCATCTACGAGGAAGTCAGCCAATGAGCAACCAAAGCAAGATAAATGCTCGATATTACTCAGCGACCTTTATTGAAAATCCTTGGCAATTTCTCAAACGGTACATGCCCGTAATCGCAGCAGACCTGCTCGTCGGGTGCTGTTCGATTGCATTGACCGCGATCTTGTCGATGCTCACCTACCTCTCTTATTACACCGTAGCCGTTACCACCAAGACTGCTTTTTTGAGCAGCATTGGATTGGGTTCCGTATTTGCCCTGGCCAAATACGAAGTACTCTACGGCCGCATCCACTGGGTCTGGCTAAACGTCGCAATCTATCTCATCTGCCTGCTGCTCGCACTGCCCACAATCATCTATCACCCCAACGTTTACCTTTACTCACTGACCCTACTCGGCCCACTAATCGGGCTGCTGATTCTTAACAGCAACCGCTGTCGCGAACTGCGACAAAAGTCGCTTGAACTGCGCCACAAGCGCGAACACATCATCGCCACCCTGAAAAAACAGGGCAAATGGAAATGGTGGTAAATGCCGCGCTCACGCCGTTGGAAATAGTTATGCACCAACCGCCTGCAAAGGTTTCACCACCCGCGCCGCCGTATGCCGATTGACCGGCACCGGCAACCCCAAATGCCCGCGCAACGTGCTGTGGCTGTATTCACTGCGGAACAACCCGCGCTCGCGCAGCAGCGGCAGCACTTGATCGGTAAAGCGCGCAAAGTCATCCGGCGCGCCGACGTGGATATTGAACCCATCCACCGCCCCTTCGACAAACCAACGCTCGATCTCATCGGCCACGGTCTGCGGCGAGCCGACAAAGCTGGAGAACGGTTTGGCAAAACGCAACGCCGCCTGGCGCAAGGTCAGGCCCTGGTCGCGGGCGACTTGTTTGATGTTTTCCGCGTGGCCGCGATAGCCGTTGCTG
This sequence comes from Pseudomonas sp. 18.1.10, assembly GCF_024655625.1. NCBI lineage: Bacteria > Pseudomonadati > Pseudomonadota > Gammaproteobacteria > Pseudomonadales > Pseudomonadaceae > Pseudomonas > Pseudomonas sp. 18.1.10. The sequence continues at coordinate 1,088 of NZ_JANLGL010000178.1, read as the reverse complement.
CCCAGATCGCCGAGTTCCGGGAACGGCTCGTCCAGCGGGTATTGGCTGAAGTCGTGGTAGTTGAACGGCCGCCCCAGTTGCACCAGCGCCTTGTCCAGGTCCAGCTCGCCATTGCGCTCACGGTCGATGGCCTGGGCCTGTTCGTCGGTGTCGGCAATGATCGGTGAAATGCCCGGCAGGATGGTCACGTGGTCCGGATTGCGCCCGGCGGCTGCCGTGCGTTGCTTGATGTCGCGGTAGTAGGCCTGGGCGTCTTCGAAGTTGCCGACGCCGGCGAAAATCCCTTCGGCATAATTCGCCGCCAGGCTGCGCCCGGACTCGGAAATCCCGGCCTGGAAAATCACCGGTTGGCCTTGTGCGGAACGCGCGATATTCAGCGGCCCGGTCACGGCGAAAAACTCGCCCTGGTGATCGAGACGGTGTTGGCGCTGCGGGTCGAGGAACACCTTATTGGCTTTGTCGCGCACAAAGGCGTCGTCCTCATAGGAGTCCCACAAGCCCTGCACTACCTCCAGGTGCTCGGCGGCGCGGCGATAGCGCTCGGTGTGGTCGATATGCTGCTCGCGGCCAAAGTTGCCGGCGGCGCCTTCCAGGCCGGTGGTGACCACGTTCCAACCGGCGCGACCGCCACTGATATGGTCCAGGGAGGCGAACTGGCGGGCGACGTTGAAGGGTTCGGTATAGGAGGTGGTCAGAGTCGCTACCAGGCCGATTTTCGAGGTGGCGCCGGCGATGGCTGAGAGCAGGGTCAGCGGTTCCAGGCGGTTGAGAAAATGCGGCGCCGAATCCGGGGTGATGTAGGGGCTGTCGACAATGAACACCAGGTCGAACTTGGCCGCCTCGGCCTGCCGGGCCTGGGCGCGGTACCAGTCGATGTCCACACTGGCATCGCCGGGGATCTGCGGGTGCAACCATTCGTTTTGCGCGGTGCCGACGCCGGTGAGGATGGCGCCGAACTTGAGTTGCCGGGGGGTTGTGGACATGCAAATGCTCCTGGAATAAATGGATATCACTGTAGAAACCGGATCAGAAATGTGGGAGCGGGCTTGCTCGCGAAAGCGGTGTGCCAGTCAAAGATGGTCCAACTG
>NZ_JANLGL010000177.1:0-11309 GCF_024655625.1 Pseudomonas sp. 18.1.10 | reverse complement strand
GTCAGTCACTGGATTTGCCGACTGGTCCACCGCATTCGCGAGCAAGCCCGCTCCCACATTTGGATCTTCACATGGTTTGGAATCAGCGTTGTTTCATGCGGTCGATTACAACCGCCAGCAACAGGATCGAGCCACGGATCACGTACTGGTAGAACGTGTCGATATTCTTCAAGTTCATCGCATTCTCAATAATCGCCAAAATCAACACCCCCGCAATCACATGCCGGATCATGCCAATCCCGCCACTCAACGACACCCCGCCCAACACGCACGCCGAGATCACCGTCAGTTCAAAACCCTGGCCGATCATCGGCTGGCCCGAGGTCATGCGTGACGCCAGGATCACCCCGGCCAACGCGCCGATCAGGCCGTGCACGGCGAAGATCAGGATCTTGGTGCGATCCACATTCACCCCCGCGAGCAACGCCGCTTCCGGGTTGCCGCCGATGGCCATGGTGTTGCGCCCGTAGGTGGTGTAGTTGAGCAGCCAGCCGAAGAACAGGAAGCACAGGATAGTGATGAGGATCGGCACCGGCACGCCCAGCAACTGGCCGTTGCCGAACACGAAGAACTGCTCCTGGGACACGCCCACCGCCTTGCCATTCGCAAAGATGTAGGCCAGGCCGCGCACGATCTGCATGGTCGCCAGCGTGGTAATCAACGCGTTGACCCGCAGCTTGGCAATCACAATGCCGTTGATGAGCCCAACGGTCAGGCCCATCAGCAGGGCCGCGCCAATGCCGAGCATGACGCTGTCGGTATCACGCATCACGATGGCCGCGACCACCCCGGCGCAGGCAATCACCGAGCCCACCGACAAGTCGAAGTGCCCCGAGGCCAGGCAGAACAGCATGGTGCACGCGGCGATGCCGACGGTGGAAATCGCCAGGCCCAAACCGCGCATGTTCAGCGGTGAGAGGAAGTTGTCGATGAGCAAGGCGCACAGTAAAAAGATACTCACCGCCGCCAGCAGCATTGCCCAGTTGTCGAGCAGTGCGCGCAGGTCCAGGGGTTTGCGTGCCGTGGGCAACGCGTTTTGTTGAATGGTCATAACGTTCTCTCAGTTCGCCAGGCTGCGCGGCAGGGCCAGTTGCAGCAGGTTGGATTCAGTCGCGTGGGCGCGGGGTTGTTCGCCGCGCAGCGCGCCTTCGCACAGCACCAGGATGCGGTCGCTGATGCCCATCACTTCCATCAGGTCGCTGGACACCACGATCACCGCAATGCCCTGGGCCGCGAGGTTATGGATGATCTGGTAGATCTCGGCCTTGGCGCCGATATCGATGCCACGGGTCGGCTCGTCCAGCAGCAGGACTTTCATCGGCATCGACAGCCAGCGCCCGAGGATCGCCTTCTGCTGGTTGCCGCCGGACAGGTACATGATTTTCTGTTGCGCGTTGGGCGTCTTGACCTTCATCGCCTTGATCTGCCGCTCGGCATTGGTTTTTTCCCAGCCGTCGCGCAACAGCCAGCCGAACGTGGAATGGGCGCCCCGGGCACTGATATTGATGTTCTCGGCAACGCTGGACAGCGGGATGATGCCTTCCTTCTTGCGGTCTTCCGGGCACAGCAGCACGCCGGCAGCGATGGCGTCGCGCGGTGAGCGCAGTTGCAGCGGTGCGCCGCACAGCTCCAGGCTACCGGCACTGGCACGCTCCAGGCCGCTGAGCAGGCGGAACAGTTCCGTGCGCCCTGCCCCCACCAGCCCGAACAGGCCGAGGATCTCGCCCTTGCGCACGTTGAAGCTGATCGGTTCACGCAGGCCGGGGCCTTGTAAACCGTCGACCTTCAACGCCACTTCGCCATGCTCGCGCGGGCGGTAATCGTAGATGTCCTGGATATCGCGACCGACCATGCAGGTCACCAACTGGTCATGACTCAACGCGCGCATGTCGTCGAAAGTGCGCACAAAACGCCCGTCCTTGAACACCGTCACCGCGTTGCAGATGCGGAACACCTCTTCCATGCGGTGGGACACGTAGAGCACCACTTTGCCTTCGTCGCGCAAGCGCGTGATGATCGCCATCAAGCGGTCGATCTCCCGCGCCGACAGGCTGCTGGTGGGTTCGTCGAAGGCAATCACATGGGCGCCACGGGACAACGCCTTGGCGATTTCCACCAACTGCCGTTGACCCAGGGACAGGCGCCCGAGCTTCTCCGCCGGGTCGATTTCATCCGCCAGGCCCTTGAGGCAAGCGAGGGCCTGCTTGCGCAGCAGCCCTCGATTGACCACACCAAACCGCGACGGCAAGTGCCCGAGGAACAGGTTCTCGGCCACGGTCATTTCCGGCACCAGGTGCAATTCCTGGTGAATCACCGCCACGCCGCTGGCGATGCTGTCGGCCGCGCACTTGAAGGCCATCGTCTGCTCGCCAATCTGCACCGTGCCGCTGCTCGGGATATAGGCGCCGCCAAGGATCTTCAGCAGCGTCGACTTGCCCGCGCCGTTCTCGCCCATCAACGCGTGCACCTGCCCGGGCTGGGCGCTGAAGCTGATGCCATCCAGCGCCTTGACCCCGGGAAAGGTCTTGCCGATGCCGTCAAAGCGCAGGGCCGCAGCGGTCATTTCCACAGCCCGATCTTGGTCAGTTCTTCCTGGAAGTTGGCGCGGGTAATCAGGGTCACTTCGTCCATGGCCGTGTACTTCGCCGGTTCCTTGCCGGTGGTGACCCACTCGTACATCGCCAGCGCGGTGTTGTAGCCCTCGATGTGCGGACTCGGCAGCATCGAACCGAAGAAGCCGCTGTCGGCTTTCTTCAATTCACCGATGGCGTCGGTGCCGTTGATGCCGATGCCGATCACATTCGCCGCCTTGAAGCCGGCGCTTTCCGTGGCGCGTACGCCGCCGAGCACGGTGTTGTCGTTCATGCCGCCGATAATCAGGTTTTTCGCGGCGCTGGGCAGCTTGACCAGGGCCGAGTTGGTGGCGTCCATGCTGCCGGGCACGTCGAGGGTTTTCAGCGCGGCGGTAAGGATATGGTCCTTGGGAATGCCGGCGTCTTCGAGGGATTTGATCGAGCCGTCGGTACGTTTTTTTCCGGTGTCGAGTTCGTTGTAGGTGTTGATAACCGCGTAGGTGTCTTTCCAGTCCCAGCCGCGTTTTTTCGCTTCGGCGGCCATCGCCGCGCCTTGTTTCTGGCCGACTTCGAACGCCGCCATGCCGAGGTACGGCACGTCTTCCATGAAGTTGCCCTTGGCATCGACGAAGCGATCATCCACCGCCATCACTTTGAGGCCGTTGGCCTTGGCCTTGGCGACAATGGCCGGGCCGAGGGACACGTCCGGCGGGCAGATCACAAAGCCCTTGGCGCCGTTGGCGGCCAGGCTGTCGATGGCCGACAGGGTCTTCTCGCCATCGGGCACGGCGATCTTTATCACCGTGAAACCGTGTTCCTTGCCGGCTTTTTCGGCGAAGGCCCATTCGGTCTGGAACCAGGGTTCTTCGGCCTGCTTGACCAGGAAACCGATCTTCACTTCTTCAGCGGCCAGCAACAGCCCGCTCAAGCTCATGGCCGAGACCGCCACAGCGGCGCAGCACAGGGAACGGATACCACGACGACGATTCATACAGTGACTCCTTGTTGTTGTTTTTAAGTCTTGGGGGGTTAACCGGCAAAGCGGTGACAGGGTTTGCCTGGCACGTCGAGTTCGATGGCCAGCACGGCACCGTCCAAGGGATGCTCCAAAGGACTGGCGGCGCTGGTGATATACAGGGTGGAGAGGTCTGGCCCGCCAAACACGCAACTGGTGGGCCGGCTGACGGGCAGTTCGATGACGCGATCCACCCCGCCATCTGGCGCGATGCGCAGCAGGCAGCTGCCGTCCCAGCGGGCGTTCCAGATGTAGCCCTCGACGTCCATCGCCGAGCCGTCCGGCCCGCCGCGTGCGTGGGGGCCGAACCAGGCATCGGCGGCGCCGAGTTGGCCGTCCGCCAGGATCGCAAACCGGTACAGCGTGCGGTCCAGGCTGTCGCCAAAATGCACAAGGCTGCCGTCGTCGCTCCACAGCAAGGTGTTGGGAATGCCCAGGCCGCTGAGCAACGGCGTGACCCGCCCGTAGGCATCGATCCGAAACAGGCCGCCGGAACGCCGCGTCACCGGCAGGTCTTCACCCTGCGCGCCGATATTGTTCTGCATGGTGCCCAGCCACAGGCGGCCCTGGGCATCGCAGCGTGCTTCATTGCCCCGGTTGCCCGGTTGCGGGTCGGCCACGCACAGCAGGGTCAGCGCCTCGCTGTCGAGGTCGAGGCGATACACGCCGCTGCTCAAGGTCACCAGCGCATCGCCGCGTTCACACGGGATAAACGCCGAGACAGGCTCGGGCAACTGCCACACCCGCAACTGCCCGTCCATAAAACGCAGCGCCTGCTTGCCGGCGATATTCACCCAGTACAGCGCCTGGGTGGGCACGTCCCAGAACGGGCCCTCCCCCAGTTGCGCACGGTGTTCGGTAACGACGTGAAACGACATGGTGCCTCCTGGATTTTTGTTGTTCTCAGGTCTGCGCTTTACAACGGATCGCGCGACGGCGTGCCATCCACCAGCCGTTGGATACGCAACGGGTTGGCGTTTTTCAACGCATCCGGCAGCAGGCTATCAGGGTAGTTCTGGAAGCACACCGGGCGCAGGAAGCGGTCGATGGCCAGGGTGCCGACCGAGGTGCCACGGGCGTCGGAGGTCGCAGGATAAGGGCCGCCGTGCACCATCGCGTCGCAGACTTCGACGCCGGTGGGGTAGCCGTTGAGCAGGATTCGCCCGACTTTCTGCTCCAGCAGTGGGGTCAGTTCGGCGAACTGTTGCAGATCATTCAGCTCGCCAATGATCGTCGCCGTGAGTTGCCCGTGCAGGCCGTGCAAGGCGTCGCTGAGCTGGGCCCTGTCAGCCACTTCGACAAACACCGTGGTGGGGCCGAAGACTTCTTCCTGCAGCACTTCATCGCCATCGATCAGCAGGCGCACATCGGCCTTGAACAGCTGCGGCTGGGCTTGGTTGCCCGCCTGTGGGTTGCCCGCCAGATGCTCGATGCCAGGGTGCGCGAGAAGTTTCTCCAGGCCCTTGCCGTAGCTGCCCAGGGTGCCGGCATTGAGCATGGTCTGCGCCGGTTGATCGCCGATCAGTTGCGCCACCTGTTGGGTGAACGCGGTAAACGCCGGCGATGCGAGGCCGATCACCAAGCCCGGGTTGGTGCAGAACTGGCCGCAGCCTTGCACCACCGACGCGGTGAGGTCGCGGGCGATGGTGTCGGCGCGGGCCTGCAACGCCTGGGGCAAGACGATCACCGGGTTGATGCTGGACATCTCGGCAAACACCGGGATCGGCTGCGGGCGTGCCGCTGCCATATCGCACAAGGCGCGACCGCCCTTGAGCGAGCCGGTAAAGCCCACCGCCTGGATCGCCGGGTGCTTGACCAGTGCCTCGCCGACGCCGCCGCCAAAGATCATGTTGAACACACCGGCCGGCATCCCGCTGGCTTCGGCGGCACGAATAATTGCATCGGCAACGCATTCGGCCGTCGCCATGTGCCCGCTGTGGGCCTTGAACACCACCGGGCAGCCGGCCGCCAACGCGGCAGCGGTATCACCGCCCGCCGTGGAGAACGCCAGGGGGAAATTGCTCGCCCCAAACACCGCCACCGGGCCGAGGCCGATGCGGTATTGGCGCAGGTCCGGGCGCGGCAGTGGCTGGCGCTCGGGCAAGGCTTTGTCGATGCGCGCGCCGTAGAAATCACCGCGCCGCAGCACGCTGGCGAACAGGCGCATCTGGCCGCTGGTGCGCCCACGCTCGCCCTTGATACGGGCGGCGGGCAGCGCGGTTTCGCGGCAGACCAGTGCGACGAATTCATCGCCCAGCGCGTCCAGCTCATCAGCGATCGCATCAAGGAACTGCGCCCGCCGCGCCGCGCTCAGGGCGCGGTAGGCTGGATACGCCTGCGCGGCGGCCTTGGCGGCGGCGTCGACTTCCTGCGGCGTGGCCTGGTAGAAATCCTGGGGCAAGGCTTCGCCGGTGCTCGCGTCGACACTCTTGAGGGTCACGCTGCCGTTGGCGCTGCGCTGGCCGCCGATATAGTTGTGGCCGAGAAACTGGGACATGAAGGGGCTCCTTAAAGGGTGATGACGTGGCCGGGCTCGAACGCTGCGTCGCTGCTGCCGACACGGTTGACCAGCGGCGCGCCGAACTCGGCCTGGCTGATCTCGAACACATCCCCCGGCTGGGTCCGTATACCGTCGGCGAATGACAGCGTGGCGGTGCCGAAGAAGTGGATATGCACATCGCCCGGCCTGAGGAACTGGCGGTACTTGAAGTGGTGGTATTCGAGGTTGTCCAGGCTGTGGCACATGTTGGCTTCGCCGCTGAGGAACTCGTTCTGCCAGATCACCTCGCCGTCGCGCAGGATGCTGCTGCTGCCCGCCAAGTGCTGCGGCAAATCGCCGACGCGCAGCTCGGGGCCGTAGCTGCAACTGCGCAGCTTGGAATGGGCCAGGTACAGGTAGTTCTTGCGCTCCATGACGTGGTCGGAGAACTCGTTGCCCACCGCAAAGCCCACGCGATAGGGCTGGCTGTCCGGGCCGATCACGTACAGGCCGCCGATCTCCGGCTCTTCACCGGCGTCTTCGGCAAACGGTGGCACCGGGAACGCCGCACCGGGGCGCACGACGATGCTGCCGTCGCCCTTGTAGAACCACTCGGGTTGCACACCGGCAACGCCGGCCGCTGGTTTGCCGCCCTCCACGCCCCATTTGAAGATGCGCATGGTGTCGGTCAGTGCGCTGTCGTCACCGGCCTGGTGCATTTTGTCACGGGCCGAGGCGCTACCGAGGTGGGTCAGGCCAGTGCCGCTGATGAGCATGTGGGCCGGGTCGGGATGGTCCAGGGGCGGCAGGATCTTCAAGTCCGCCAGTAATGCCGCGTAGTCATGGCTGGCGCCCAGGCCCAGGCTATCGACCTGTTGAGCCAGGCCGACACCGGCTTCGATGGCCGCCAGGGCCAATTCACGCACGCTGCGTGCAGCCTGCACCTCGCGCACGGTGTTGCCGTCCACCACGCCCACCCGGCGTTCGCCATTGGGCAATTCGAACTGAACTAAACGCATGCAACTTCTCCTTGAATCAAGTACGTGAAGCGCCACGGGCGCTGGCGGCGAATTGGTCGGCGGGCAGCACGTGCTTGCGCTCCAGCACGCGGTACACCACCAAGGTCAGGATCAGCCCGCACACCATCACCCCGGACAGGAAGTACAGGCCCGAGGCGAGGTTGCCGGTGTATTCCTTGAGCGCACCAATCACAAACGGGCCAATGTAGCCGCCGAGATTGCCCACCGAGTTAATCAGCGCAATGCCTGCCGCCGCACTGGCGCCAGCGAAGAAACGCCCCGGCAAGGTCCAGAACACCGCCGTGCAGGAAAACAACGCGAACGCCGCCAGGCACAGCGCGGCCATTTGCAGCACCGGCACGCTCAGCCACGCGCTGAAGAACAGGCCGATGGCGCCCAATACATAGAGCACGGCGAGGTGGCCGTAGCGATCATTCAGGCGGTCGGAACTGCGCGGGATAACCAACAGGCCGATGATGCCGAAGATGTAGGGCACGGCGGAGACGAAGCCGGTGGTCAGGTCGCTGCCGCCGAACTGCTTGATAAGGGTTGGCAGCCACAGGCCCAGGCCGTAGATGCTCAGGGTCACTGGCAGGTAGAACAGCGCCAGCAGCAATACGCGTTTGTCTTTCAAGGCGTGCAATGGGTTGCCGTGACGGGTCTGGCCGTAGGCTTGCAGGTCTTTGGCCAGTTCGCCGGTGAGCCAGGCTTTTTCCTCATCGCTCATCCAGCTGACTTGCTTGGGGCCGTCCGGCAGGTAGCGCAGCACCGGCCAGGTGAGCAGGATCGCCGGGGTGCCAATCACGATGAACAGCCACTGCCAGCCGTGCAGGCCGAGGATGCCATCCATGCCCAGCAAGCCACCGGACACCGGGCCGGTAATCATCATTGCAATCGGCTGGGACAGGATGAACAGCCCGAGGATCTTGCCGCGATGGCGCACCGGGAACCACTGGGTGATGTAGTACAGCACGCCCGGAAAGAACCCCGCCTCCGCCGCGCCGAGCAAAAAGCGCATCACATAGAAGCTGTGCGGGCCCTGCACAAAGGCCATGCCGATGGTGATGGCGCCCCAGGTAATCATGATCCGCGCAAACCAGCGCCGCGCGCCAAAGCGGTCGAGCATCAGGTTGCTGGGGATCTCGAACAGGAAGTAGCCAATAAAGAACAGGCCTGCGCCCAAGCCATAGGCGGCATCACCGATGCCGATATCGGCACCCATGTGCAACTTGGCGAAGCCCACGGCGGAGCGATCCACGTAGGCGATCAGGTACAGCAGGATCAGGAAGGGAATCAGTTTCAGCGTAATGCGCCGAATAAGCCGCAGCTCCTGGCTCATGGGGGTCGCTCTCCACATTGTTGTTTTTATTAGAAGCTCGGGGCACGCCTCTCGCGAAAATCCGCCAGGGTCATACCTCAGTTGAGAGCGACTATATAGTATGACTATTTGCAAAACAACTCTTCCAAATAGGCGTCTTTGCGCTTATGTTTAAGCACGCATAGAACATATAGTCATACAATAAGAGAATCGATCATGCCTGATAAAAAGCCCGGCCTACGCTCCGCCCAGTGGTTTGGTACCGCCGACAAGAACGGCTTCATGTACCGCAGCTGGATGAAGAACCAGGGCATTGCCGACCATCAGTTCCATGGCAAGCCGATCATCGGCATCTGCAATACCTGGTCGGAGCTGACGCCGTGCAACGCGCATTTCCGCCAGATCGCCGAGCACGTCAAACGCGGCGTGATCGAGGCCGGGGGCTTCCCGGTGGAATTCCCGGTGTTTTCCAATGGCGAGTCCAACCTGCGCCCTACCGCCATGCTCACCCGCAACCTGGCGAGCATGGATGTGGAAGAAGCGATTCGCGGCAACCCGATTGACGGCGTGGTGCTGCTGACCGGCTGCGACAAAACCACCCCGGCCCTGCTGATGGGCGCCGCCAGTTGCGACGTGCCGGCGATCGTGGTCACCGGTGGGCCGATGCTCAACGGCAAGCACAAGGGCCAGGACATTGGTTCGGGCACGGTGGTGTGGCAGCTCAGTGAGCAGGTCAAGGCCGGCACCATTACCCTGGATGATTTCCTCGCGGCCGAGGGCGGCATGTCGCGCTCGGCGGGCACCTGCAACACCATGGGCACGGCCTCGACCATGGCCTGCATGGCCGAAGCCCTGGGCACCTCGTTGCCGCACAACGCGGCGATTCCGGCAGTGGATGCACGGCGGTATGTGCTGGCGCATATGTCCGGCATGCGTGCGGTGGAGATGGTGCGCGAAGACTTGAAGCTGTCGAAGATCCTCACCAAGGAGGCGTTTGAAAACGCGATCCGGGTGAATGCGGCCATTGGCGGTTCGACCAACGCGGTGATCCACTTGAAGGCCATCGCCGGGCGCATCGGCGTCGAGCTGGATCTGGACGACTGGACCCGCATGGGCCGTGGCATGCCGACCATCGTCGACTTGCAGCCGTCGGGGCGTTTCCTGATGGAGGAGTTCTACTACGCCGGTGGCCTGCCCGCCGTGCTGCGTCGCCTCGGTGAAGCCAACCTGATCCCCCATCCGAATGCCCTGACAGTGAACGGCAAGTCCCTCGGCGAGAACACCAAGGATTCGCCGATCTATGGCCAGGACGAAGTAATCCGCACCCTCGACAACCCGATCCGCGCCGACGGCGGCATTTGCGTGTTGCGCGGCAACCTGGCGCCGCTGGGGGCGGTGCTCAAGCCGTCCGCCGCCAGCCCGGAGTTGATGCAGCATCGCGGCCGTGCGGTGGTGTTCGAGAACTTCGACATGTACAAGGCGCGCATCAACGACCCGGCGCTGGACGTGGACGCCAACTCGATCCTGGTCATGAAAAACTGCGGGCCCAAGGGTTACCCGGGCATGGCCGAAGTGGGCAACATGGGCCTGCCGGCCAAGCTGCTGGCCCAGGGCGTGACGGACATGGTGCGCATTTCCGACGCGCGCATGAGCGGCACGGCATACGGCACGGTGGTGCTGCACGTGGCGCCGGAAGCCGCGGCCGGCGGGCCGTTGGCTACGGTGAAGGAAGGTGACTGGATCGAACTGGACTGCGCCAACGGCCGCCTGCACCTGGACATCCCCGACGCCGAGCTGGCCGCGCGCATGGCGGATCTGGCGCCGCCGCAAAAAATGATCGTCGGCGGCTATCGCCAGCTGTATATCGACCACGTATTGCAGGCGGACCAAGGCTGCGACTTTGACTTCCTGGTGGGTTGCCGTGGGGCGGAAGTCCCCCGGCATTCCCACTAATTGGGATGCTATGATGCCGCGTCTTTAAGTCAGAGCCTTCCCGTCGTTATGGATCACCAGCCGCCCAAGCCGCGCAAGAGCATGCATGCCCAGATCGTTCAGGACTTGGGCATGCACATCGTTTCCGGGCGCTTCAAGCCCGAAGAAAAGCTGCCCCTGGAGGCCACGCTCTGCGAGGAGTACAAGGTCAGCCGCTCGGTGTTGCGCGAAGCCACGCGGGTGCTCAGCGCCAAGGGCCTGGTGTATTCCAAGCCACGGGTGGGCGCGGTGGTGCGGCCACGCTTGAAGTGGCACTTGCTCGACCCGGACGTGCTGTCCTGGCTGATGCAGTCCACGCCCCACAGCGAATTCTTCAACACCCTGGCCGGTGTGCGGCGCATCCTCGAACCGGAGATCGCCGCCATGGCCGCGACCACCGCCACCGATGAAGACATCGCCACCATCGAAAAAGCCTACCTGGGCATGGAAACGGCGAAGACCCACGAAGAGCTGTTGCAGGCCGACCTGGACTTCCACCGCGCGATTGCCGACGCCACGCGCAACGACCTGCTGGCCTATATGTGCAACATGCTGTCGCTGCCGCTGCGCGAGTCGATCAACATCACCAACCGCCGCCCGGATATCCAGGGCCTGAGCCTGCCTCGGCACAAGGCGATCCTCACCGCGATCCAGAACCGCGATGCACTGGGCGCGCGGCATGCGTCGCTGGTGCAGCTGGATGACACGCGGGTGGCGTTGGATACGGTGATGAATGTGTTGACGCCGCTCTGACAACCTGTGGGCTGGCGAATGCAGCCTGTCAGCAACAGATTCATTGCCTGACACACTGCTTTCGCAGGCAAGCCAGCTCCCACAGTTGACTGGGTTCACACATCAGCATGTGGGAACAGCTCAACCCCTGTGGGAGCGGGCTTGCTCGCGAATGCGGTCTATCAGCAACAGATTCATTGCC